>CACYBJ010000229.1 GCA_902772565.1 uncultured Lachnospiraceae bacterium
AAACAATAAATTCTTCGATAAGAAAGTATCGGACGATACTCCGGAAGCAAAGAAGGCAACCTGGCTTGCTACCGTATCCGACCTTAATGTCTGCGGTAAGAAGGGTCTTGTTGAAATGTTCGACTCCTCCATCGGAGCTGCAACCGTAACTATGCCTTACGGCGGTAAGTATCAGCTTACACCTATCCAGACAATGACAGCCAAGCTTCCGATGTCCGAAGGCGATTCAAAGCTTGTAACCATGATGAGTTACGGTTACGACCCATATCTTTCAAGCTGGAGTCCGTACCATGGTTCGGCATATGCCGTAATTGAGTCCGTTGCCAAGATCGTGGCAGCCGGCGGCGATTACAAGAAGATAAGATTTACATTCCAGGAATACTTCAAGAGACTCGGAAACGACCCTGAAAGATGGGGAGCACCTCTTGCAGCACTCCTCGGTGCATACAGAGCTCAGCTCGAACTTGGACTTCCTTCCATCGGCGGCAAGGATTCAATGTCCGGTTCCTTTAACGATATTGATGTGCCTCCGACCCTTGTGTCATTTGCAGTAGATACCGCAATGGTTGACGATGTCGTAACACCTGAGTTTAAGAATACAGACTCAACTCTCATTCTTTTCAGAATGCCGAGAGATGAGTATGACATGCCGGATTTCGCATCTGCCATGAAGATGTACGATGCGGTACACAAACTTACAGGTGAGAAGAAGATCGTTTCGGCCTATGCCCTTGGCGGTCACGGAATCATCGAGGCAGTATCAAAGATGGGCTTCGGTAACAAGATCGGTGCCAAGCTTTGCAGAAGACTGAACCTTACCGATGCAACGGCCCCGCTTTACGGCTCGGTTATCGCAGAAGTTCCCGAGAAGTTCGAGGAAGAGATCCTTTCAGCATGCGAATATGCCGAAAAGGTGGGACATACCGTAGACACAGGCAACTTTGAGTGGTGTGCCGGCGGCGGTGAACTTTCCATGTCGATTCCTGTTGATGAAGTGATCGATGCATGGATGAAACCGGTTGAAAAGGTATTTCCGACAAGATCATCCGTTCAGAAGGAAACAATTAAGGAAGAAGTTCCTGCTATCCGCTACGAAGCCAAGAATATCATTGTTGCCAAGAATCGTATTGCAAGACCTAACGTATTCATTCCGGTATTCCCGGGTACCAACTGCGAATACGATTCAGCCAAGTCCTTTGAACTTGCAGGCGCTAACGTAAAGACAGTCGTATTTAAGAATATGACCGAACAGAACATTGCAGATTCGGTTGCTGAGTTTGAGAAGGCAATCAAGGAAGCCCAGATCATAATGTTCCCGGGCGGCTTCTCTGCCGGTGACGAACCGGACGGTTCAGGCAAATTCATTGCCACAGCTTTCAGAAATCCGAGACTTTCCGATGCTGTTAACGATCTTCTTAAGAATCGTGACGGTCTCGCCCTCGGTATCTGTAACGGTTTCCAGGCTATCATCAAACTCGGACTTGTTCCTTACGGTGAAGTAAGAGAGCAGACAGAAGACAGCCCGACTCTTGCAAGAAACAACATCGGACGTCACATCAGCAAGTCCGTTTATACAAAGGTTGTTTCCAACAACAGCCCATGGCTTGCCGGAGCAGAACTCGGCGGCGTATATGCAATTCCTGCTTCACACGGCGAAGGCAAATTCGTTGCTTCTTCCGAGTGGCTTGAGAAACTTAAGGCAAACGGCCAGATTGCAACTCAGTACGTTGACGTAAACGGTAATCCTACAATGGATGAGGACTATAACGTAAACGGATCCTACTGGGCAATTGAAGGTATTACATCACCGGACGGACGTGTTCTCGGTAAGATGTGTCATTCGGAAAGACGCGGTAACGGTGTTGCCATCAACATCCCTGCAGACCAGGATCAGCACATCTTCGAATCAGGTGTGAAGTACTTCCTGTAGGAAGAGCAGGCGACTGCCGGCAAAGAATATAATTAAGCGGGATAAAGGTGTATCGGAAGCGGTACACCTTTTTCTGAATGCGTGAGGAGAGGAGGTAACATGTCAGAAGCAATCTATACGGAAAAAATGTCCGTGAGAAAGTTTGTTGAATTTCTGTGCAGAAGCGGAAATCTTGACAGGCGCGGTGTGCTTACGGATGCATCTGCCATGAGGGAAGGCGTAAAGCTGCACATACAGATCCAGTCTTCCCAGCCTGACACATATACCTCCGAGGTGGTGCTGAGAAAAGAGGCAGATGCGGAATACGAAGGCGAAGTTTTTGGCGTAGTGCTTGAGGGAAGAGCGGACGGAATAATCCGCATCAATAATCCTATAGAAAAGTTTGAATATGACGATGCCCAGCTCATAAACTTTGAGTCTACGGTTTTTGTGGACGAAATCAAGTGCATGTACGCAAGGGTACAGGATTTTGACGAGCCCCTGGCCGTACATCTCGCCCAGGCGAAATGCTATGCACTGACCATACTGGAAGAGGAAAACCTGGAGAAGATAGGCGTTCAGATCACCTATGTAAATATTGAAACCGAAAAGATTAAATACTTTGTATATGAATACGGCAGAGATGAACTGACGGAATGGTTTTACGGTCTTGTTAAGGAATATGCCAAGTGGATGCATTTTTCGGTACACCATACCGCCGACCGAAATGCTTCGATTAAAGAAACAGACTTCCCGTTTCCGTACAGACCGGGACAGGCGGAACTGGTAAGAAATGTTTACCTTACGCTGCTTCGGAAAAAGAAAATATTTATAGAGGCTCCTACGGGAGTCGGAAAAACCATATCCACAGTCTATCCGGCTGTGAAGGCTTTGGGTGAAGGGCTTGTTAACAGGCTGTTTTATGTGACGGCCAAAACCATAACCAGGACGGTTGCGGAGGAGGCTGCGGCAATTCTCGCATCTGCCGGAGCGGATCTGCTGGTGGTGACGCTCACGGCGAAAGAAAAAATCTGCGCCATCGGAAAGCCTTCCTGCAATCCCAGGGACTGTGTGCGCGCCAAAGGTCATGAAGACAGAGTCAATGAAGCGGTTTACGATATTATCACTCATGAGCGCATGATAACAAGAGATGTAATCGAAAAATATGCCGAAAAGCACATGGTCTGTCCTTTCGAATTCTCGTTGGATGTGGCAAGCTGGTGCGACATGGTTATCTGTGATTATAACTACTGTTTCGACCCGGACGCGCATCTTAAAAGGTTTTTTACTGAACCGGCAAATGCGGACAATGCGATTCTTGTGGATGAGGCTCACAATCTGGTCCATCGCGCAAGGGAAATGTATTCAGCAGCGCTCTCCGGCGACCGGATCAAGCAGATCAGACCCTTTTTCAAGGAAAGAGACGATATTAAAAAGTACTTTACAAGAACCACATCTGCCCTGAATTCCCTTATGCGGGATGCTCACGACGGTCTTAACCGTATCGGATTTGAAGAGTGTGAGAAGTTTATTTCCTGTGCGGAAAGACTCTATGAAAAGTTATACGGATACGTAACCGACAGAAAAGTAAATCCTGACGAGGAAGTGCTGGAATTTTTCTTTGAACTGCGAAACTTCGTCGACACCGTAACCTACGTGGATGAGGATTATGTGATGACTCTTTCGGTGTACGGAAAATCCGGAGTAGTAGCAGCCAATTGTATGAATCCACACAAGAGGCTCGGTGAATATCTGAGGTTCTTTCGCGGAGCCGCCTTTTTCTCAGCAACACTGCTTCCGGTGCGCTATTACATGGGACAGTTCGGCGGAAATGAAGAGGACTATGCGGTGTACGCACCTTCGCCCTTTGACAATAAAAAGCGGAAAATACTTGTGGCGGCAGATGTCAGCGCCAAATACACCCGCCGCACCCGGGCCGAGTTTGAGAAAATGGCCGACTACATAGACATTTTTATTCACTCCAAAACCGGTAATCATATGGTTTTCTTTCCGTCCTACAAGATGATGGATGATGTGTTTGCGGTATTTCGTGAAAGGTACGGCAACGGGATGGAAGATGCTGACTTCACCCTTCTCATACAAACTGCGGGAATGACTGAGGGAGAACGCGAAGCATTTCTTGCATCCTTTGACTCCGCTCCGGAAAAAAGTCTTGTGGGATTCTGCGTAATGGGCGGCATATTCTCCGAAGGAATAGACCTTAGGTCCGACAGACTGATAGGCGTGGTAATAGTGGGGACCGGTCTGCCCATGGTCTCCGATGAAAATGAGCTCCTTAAGAATTACTATGACGGAATCGAAGGAGTAGGTTTCGAAAATGCCTATCTGTACCCGGGAATCAACAAGGTTCTTCAGGCGGGCGGACGCGTAATCCGAACTGAAGAGGATGTGGGGGCCGTGCTTCTGCTGGACGAAAGATTTCTTATGAATCAGTACAGAAGCCTGTTTCCCAGAGAGTGGGAAAATGCCGAAGTGGTAAGGATTTCCGATGTGGCAGATAAGCTGTCGGCATTTTGGGAGGAACACCCGTAGGCGCATGTATTTTTATTGCTCAAAAAAACGGCGGTAATTGTTGTTTATCAACATATATGATAAAATTACGGAGACGTTTCCTTCATAAAAACGTTATTTAACGGCAGGGTTTTGCCGGAAAAAGCAATAAAGGAAATTATAATGCACAATGAGTATTTAATGGGCAATGAGGCCATAGGACTTGGTGCCATTGCCGCAGGCGTAAATGTGGTTTCGGGCTATCCGGGAACTCCTTCCACGGAAGTGCTGGAAACCATTGCCAAAAACAATAAAGACGGGAAAATCTACGTGGAGTGGTCTGACAATGAAAAGGCCGGTATGGAACTTGCGGCAGGGGCAGCGCTTTGCGGTGCAAGAGCCCTTGTAACCATGAAGCAGGTGGGCCTTAATGTGGCAGCCGATCCTCTCATGAGTCTTGAGTACCTCGGAGTGAAGGGCGGAATGGTAGTAATGGTATCCGACGATCCGGGTCCCATATCTTCCCAGACCGAACAGGACACAAGAAAGTTCGCGGAGTTTTCAAAACTTCCCTGTTTCGACCCGGCAAGCGTTGAAGAGGCCTACGAAATGATACAGGAGGCCTTTGAGTTTTCCGAAAAGTACCACACTCCTGTTTTCTTAAGACCAACAACCAGGGTGGATCACGGTTACAGTGTTGTTTCGGTAAAGGATTCCGACGAATACTATGTGAACCTCCCCGAAGGTTTTGTAAGAGACCCTAACAAGTGGGTAATCTTCCCGAGACTATCCTATCAGGCCCATATCAATATAGAAAAAAGAAATGCCGAGCTTTCCGACGTATTTTCGGATTACAAGAGAAATACCGTAAGGGATTACGCTTTTGGTGAAAATGCAGCCGCTCCGGTTCTCGGTATTGCGGCACAGGGCATCAGCTATGCATATGCCGAAGAAGTGCTTGATGGACATTCGGAGGAAGCTTCGGCGGCCGCCTCAGACAGTGCAGCGGAAACCAGCAGCGGGGCTTCGCAGGCAGTAAGGGTGTTCAAAGTTGCCACGCCTTTTCCATTCCCGGAAAAAGCAGCGCTTAAGTTCCTTGAGGGGCTTGACGAAGTGCTCTGCCTTGAGGAACTGGACCCGGTAATTGAGCGTAACCTTGTTTATGTATGCGGCAAATACGGCCTAAAAGTGAAGATTCGCGGAAAGCTGACCGGAGATGTTAAGAATTCCGGCGAAAATACCATAGACAGCATTTACGAAAACATATATGATTTCTGCTCATGGAAAAAAGATGCAGAAAAGGAACTTCAGAAGACTCCGGATCTGCCGGTACGTCCTCCGGTGCTTTGCCCCGGTTGCCCTCACAGAGCATCTTTCTATGCTGTTAAGCAGGCCATGAAAGGAAAAAAGGCTGTATTCTGCGGAGACATAGGCTGCTATACTCTCGGCAATGCAATGCCTCTTGACATGGTAGACACCTGTCTTTGTATGGGAGCCGGAGTTGTAATGGCTCAGGGTATTGAAAGAATGACAGATAACACCAAGGTGTTCTCTTTTGTGGGCGACTCCACTTTCTTTGCATCTGCCATAACAGGTGTTGTGAATGCAGTTTATAATCAGGCCGACATGACTCTTGTCGTACTTGATAATTCGACGACTGCCATGACGGGACATCAGCCGCACCCCGGAACGGGACGAACCATGATGGGACAGGTGGTTGATAAGGTTTCCATCACAAAGGGTTTGGAAGGAATCGGAGTTCAGTACGTAAAAACGGTGGATCCTTTGAATCAGAAGGAAGCAGTTGAAACCGTTAAGGAGGCGGCGGATCTTCCGGGAGTTAAAGCAATAATCTTTAAATCCCCATGTGCTATCCTTATAAAGCCCGAAGGAATGGCAAAAATAGATTCCGGCAAATGCATTGGCTGCAAGCGATGTATAACAACTATTGGCTGTCCCGGAATAGTAATAAAAGACGGAAATGTCGCGGTAGATGCCGCTTTATGCACCGGCTGCGGTCTTTGTACGGGAATGTGCCCGACAGGTGCCATATCTGTCGACCGTTTCGGAAACGAACCTGAGGCAGGAAAGGCAGGTGCCGTATAATGGGAAAGACAACAAATATAGTCCTTTGCGGTGTAGGCGGTCAGGGAACCGTGCTGGCATCGAAGCTTATTGCGGCAGCATCAATGAAAAAAGGGAAAAAGGTCATGAGTGCCGAGACCATCGGAATGGCTCAGAAGGGCGGATCGGTTTTCTCGCATCTGAGAATCGGAGATGACATCAAGACCGCAGCCATAAGGCGCGGAACGGCCGATATTATAATTGCCTTTGAGCCGTCGGAGGCGGTAAAGCTTCTTCCTTATCTTAAGGAAGGGGGATCTGTTGTGGTAAACAGCACAGCGGTAATGCCTGTAACGGCAGCTCTAAAGGGTTCGGATTATTCCGGTGACAAAATGATCGACTACCTGAAGGAAAACGTCAGCGACCTTCTGGTTATAGACGGAAATGCCGAAGCATTAAAACTTGGAAATCCCAAGGTTCTTAATGTGATAATGCTGGGAGCAGCCATAAAGAGCGGGCAGCTTGAACTTACAAAAGAAGATATAATGGAAGCAATAAAGGCAAAGGTTAAGCCACACCTGGTGGAGATAAACGAAAAAGCACTTAGCGTGGCATGGAACTGAATTGGTTTATGGTTTGATGATGTTGCAGGGGTTCATCAAACAGGCAACATACCTGCGAGGTAAGAATAATGGTTATATCAAATGAACAGTTGGAACTTGTAAACGGAAGAATCAAGGCTCTTATTGCAGCCAACAATTTTTACGGAAAAAGACTTAAGGAAGCAGGCGTCGAAAGTGTGGCATCTGCCGAGGACTTCTATAAACTTCCTTTCTCGGAAAAGGCTGATTTAAGAGATGCCTATCCTCTCGGACTCATGACTGCTCCCGAGGAAGAGATCGTCAGAATCCATTCATCATCGGGCACCACAGGCAAGCCTGTAATTATTCCTTATACAGCCAAGGACGTTGATGACTGGGCTATTCAGTTTGCAAGATGCTACGAAGTGGCAGGCATCACCAATAAGGACAGAATTCAGATCACTCCGGGCTACGGCCTTTGGACGGCAGGCATCGGTTTCCAGGCCGGTTGCGAAAAACTGGGCGCAATGGCAGTGCCTCTCGGCCCCGGCAATACCGATAAACAGATCCAGATGATGATCGATATGCAGTCTACGGTTCTTTGTGCTACATCTTCCTATGCACTGCTTCTTGCTGAAGAAATTGAGAAACGAGGACTCAGGGATCAGATCAAGCTTAAGAAGGGCGTTATCGGATCCGAAAGATGGGGCGATGCCATGAGAAAGTCCATCAACGACAAGTTGGGCATCGAACTCTTTGATATATACGGACTCACGGAGATTTACGGACCGGGCATCGGTATCAACTGTCCGGGCGGCGAAGGTATGCATTACTGGGATGATTTCATTTACATTGAAATCATCGATCCGAAGACCGGCGAGAATCTGCCGGACGGCGAGTGGGGCGAAATAGTGATCACTACTCTTGTTAAGGAAGGAGCACCGCTCATCCGTTTCAGAACCCATGATCTTTCAAGAATTATCCCCGGAACATGCCCATGCTGCGGCAGAAAGTACCCGAGAATCGATAAGATTCAGGGCAGAACCGACGACATGATGAAAATCAAGGGCGTAAACGTATTCCCGAGCCAGATCGAAGAAGTGCTCAAACTCTTCCCTGAGGTTACAAGTGAGTATCAGATAAGAATCTCGCATCTTGACGGAAGAGATACCATGCGAATCTACGTTGAAACCAACGGCAGCGTGGACTTCCTTGATCTTGCGGGAAAGATCGCCGAAAAGGTGAAGAGCAGAATTGGTTTCACCCCGCTGGATAAGGTGGTTGAAAAAGGCGTTCTCCCAAGATCGGAAAAGAAGACAAAACGCGTAATTGACGAGAGATATGATTAATATCTATATTTGGCAAAAACAGTGTGGCAGATGCCTGCCGCAGATATATTGGAGGTAAACATGGCAGACTATGATAAAAAAATTGATGACAACGATAAGATGACTTTATACCTGGATGACGGTACGGAACTTAAGTGTGATGTTATCGGTATATTCGGAACCGATGAGTATGAATACATTGCACTTCTTCCGGAAGACGCAGGTGATGATGACAACATTTTCCTTTACAGATTCAGCATGGAAGATGATGACTTTGAAAATATAACTCTTGAAAGCATTGACAGCGATGAGGAGTTTGACAAGGCATCGGAAGCTTTTGAGGATTATATGGAAAAGCAGGCTTTTCTGGATGAGGAAGGCTAAAGAAGATTATCATCCTTTACAATGTAGTTAAACAATAGTCGAGCGAGGCACCATACGGTGCCTCGCTTATCATATGGAACAGAAAATGAAAGCTTTACTTTTAGTTAGAAAAAGATTTTTCAAGCAGTTTTGGAGAAATTTGATTAGCTGTTTTTTTGTGGCGTTATCCGTGTTTATGGTGAACTTTGAACTGTCTTATTATAGGTATGATCATCATATTGATAAAACTGTAAAGAATTGCGGATTGTATGATAGCTATCTTTATGTGGGGATTCCCGGTAAATCGATTTATGATCACGATAAGTGCATAGAAATAACCGATGAGGTTAGCAGGCATCTTCAGGAATTGAAAGACTCTGGGACAATAGCCAATTATTGGAGATTAAACGAAGAATGGATTACACAAGACGATGGGAAAGAAAACATTGTCTTATATTATCCGGAGGATTTTTTGTCCGGACTTAATATGACAATGATGAAAGGCAGATGGTTTGATAACGCTTCAAATAAAGGCGGTTTGATTCCTGTTGTTGCCGGATATGATGTGGCAAAGCGCTACAAAATAGGACAGAAGTTTGCAATAGATGGAGACGAAGAGAAGTATGTGCTGATTGGAGTTTTAAAAAAGAATGAAATATTCTTTGAAGCAAACGCTACCGGGACGGGGATGGATCTCAGCTCTATTGCTTCTGATGCTGATAATATGATGATTGTGGGCAGTGATTATGAATCTGCGACGGGGTTCTCAGATTATAGTATGGCTACGATTGTAAAGACTAAAGAGTCTGACAAGGGAGAACATGTTGAGGGCATTGATAAAATAGCAAATCTTTGCTATACATTTACATTTAAAGAAATCGCAGATCGCGCACATAAAGACAACATGTACACAATCAGGATGCAGGGCATTTTGTCATTGCTTACACTGATGGTTTGTGTGATCGGGGTGAGCTGCATAAATCTTCTTATGGCTGTCAGAGAAAAGAAAACTGACAGCATCTATATGCTCTGCGGCATGGATAAAAAAACGGCATACAAAATCATAGCAATTGAAGGGATAATAAAAGGTATTATTCCAACGATCGCCGGACTTGCGTGGTTTTTCAGCTACACTGCTTCAAACGGAATAGACGAGGTATATACAGACTGCTGGAACGGCATTTTCTCCCTGCTTCTTATTGCGATTGTCTATGTTTTCAGTTCACTGTACCCGATCAAACAGATCTCAGAAATGTCTCCGGCAGAGATTGTAACGTCAGAGTAAGGGAATCTTCGAATGGTTTTAATGGAGTAGAAAATGATTCTTTATATATCGGTAAGAGATTTTGTGGCATTTTACCGCAAGGAAAAAGGTGTATTTGTCTGGCTGTTGGTCAGTATGATCTTCACGTCATTTTTAATGAATGCTTCCTATTCTTTTGCGAAGGAAAGAGGAAGGCTTTTCAACAAGTACAGCGGCGCTGATATCCCCATGGTATGGGTTTATCTTGATAAGAAAACCGGGTTTGATAAATATGACAGTTTTGAAAAAAAGCTGGCAGACAGCGGTTTGCCGAAGGAAAAGAGCTCTTCGCTTTTGGTCAATGTCGGGAAAGGGATCACTGTTATCGGCCGTGACGAGATTACGCCTGATTTTTCGGTACTGAGCGGAATCTGGACCGAGGGTTATTTCAGCAAAATAACCGAGGAAACAGGTAATGAATGTGCTGTAGATGCATCATTGCTTGATTACGGCGATAAAAATGTGATGGTTGGCGAACAATTTGAGTTCGAGGGGCACAGCTATACGATTAAGGGTGTGTATGAAGACCGCGAGTATGTTGATGTAACGCTTTTCAAAGATACATTTCGAAAAAACTTTGACGGATTTGATACGATCTTTTTTGTTTTTAAGAAATCCATGAATCCTGAGGAAAGAACCGAATTTGAAAAACTTGCTGCGTCCGAACTGGGCATCGCGCGTTTTTCATATAATGACGATCGTATGGAAGACGGACAGGCCGTGGAAAACACCCAGCGTATGCAGTACAGCATATTCATTCTTCTCCTTGTTGTGTTTATTACCTACATCATCCGGTTCTGGCATGAGCGCAACATTTCCACCTATACCATTTACCGGCTGAACGGAGCCACTGCGGGGAAAATAGTTGCCATAATAGCAACCGAAGCCCTTTTGCTTGGCGTAAGCACATATGTTTTGGGTCTTGCGGCGGATGCTCTGCTGTTGCTGGTGATCCACAAGAACCTTATAACTTTGGAAAGCATAGGATTTGGCTTTGCATTGTTCTTCGTGCCGATGTTTATCCTGACTGTGACAAATGCGGTGCAGCTGTGCAAGGGCTTTAACATTACAGATATAAGACGTGATTAAAATGAATATTTATACTCTTACAAACATTGGAAAAACATACAATCAGGGAAAAGCAAGTGCCTGTGAGGCGCTGAAAAATGTAAATCTTGAAATCGAGGAAGGCG
>CACYBJ010000230.1 GCA_902772565.1 uncultured Lachnospiraceae bacterium
GGCACTCCCGCAACGATGTCAGGTTTTACATCGTCCCTCTTGGCAAGGGCCGCACCACAGCGGTAACGCATCTCTTCTACGTTTACACCCTCGTAAGAACTTGAAGGATAGCCGTAGTATACCCAGAGGAAAGTACAGATTTTCATGTGTCTTTCGGGATTTGAAAGAGTCTTGATTCCGTCATTTGTAATGACATCGATTTCACCTGCTTTAAGTTCTTTGTAGTTTTCGAAACCGAGCTTCTGGTAGGCAAAATCCTCGAAGGAGAAGCAGAAGTCAACCTGACCGTTTTCTTCTCTTCTTCCGATGTGGATAGGAGTTCTTCCCTTGTTGTCACGTCCTACATAGATACCGAGAGGTGTAAGAAGCGCAACGGATAAAGAACCGTCGATTGTATCTAATGCAAATCTGATGCCGTCAACCAGGTTGTCCTTCTGGTTGATCATCATTGCCACAAGTTCGGTGGCATTTATCTCGCCGCCGCTCATCTCAAGGAAGTGAGTATGTCCGGCTTTAAAAATGTCTCTTGTTATTTCTTCAACATTGTTGATTTTGCTGACTGTTGTAATCGCATATGTGCCATGGTGACTTTTTACAATGAGAGGCTGAGGCTCATAGTCGGAAATACATCCGATACCGGAATTACCTTCCATCTCACGAAGGTCGCTTCCGAACTTTGTTCTGAAGGGTGTATTTTCGATGTTGTGAATTGCTCTGTTAAATGAATTGCCGTCGTATACTACCATACCGGCTCTTCTTGTTCCCAGATGTGAATGATAGTCTGTTCCGTAGAACAGATCCTCAACGCAGTTACTTTTTGATACGATTCCGAATATTCCGCTCATGTTTCCTCCGCTTTGTTAGGCGATGTGCCTTTATTACCAAAGATATTTTCTCTCAAACTCCGCTACAGTCATTGACTTGTCAAACAAATACCCCTGAAAATAATTGCATCCCATCTCCTTGAGCATTTCAAACTGCTCTTTACTTTCAACGCCTTCGCAAAGCGAATCAATCCCCAATTTCTTCGCCATGTCGATGATCATCTGAAGAATGATCTTAAGTTTCTTCTCGTTCTGTACATTCTTAAGGAATTCCATGTCGATCTTGATCATGTCGACATCCATGTTCTTAAGCATGTTAAGGGATGAGAAGCCGCTGCCGAAGTCGTCCATCTCGGTAACGAAACCGAGGTTCTTAAGAGCTTCGATGTTCTTCAGATGTTCGTCTGTAGTTGTTATTAATGCGTCCTCTGTGATCTCAAGGTGAAGCTGTTCCTTAGGGAAGTCATAGCTTTCCGTAAGATCCTTAAGAGAATCGAAAGCGTTTACATAATAAAAATCTTTCGGCGATATATTAACAGAAATGTGCTTATCTGTCACGCCGTTTCTCTTCCAATGTTCAAGAATCTGGCAGGCACTCTGCCACATAAAGTGATCGAGGTATGAAACCATACCGTTTTCTTCAAGAATTCCCACGAACTTAGCGGGAGGAAGAAGTCCTTCTTCCGGATGCTTCCAACGCACAAGCATCTCGGCGCCGTTGCAGTTACCGTTCACATCAACCTGAGGCTGAAGATAGGGCACGAGATGACCTTTTTCCAGGGCTCCCATGAACTGTGAGAGAATCTTCTGTCTCCAGACAAGATCCTCGCGCATGTTTTCGTTGAAGTAGGCAACGTTGGCTGTGTAATCCCGCTGGATCGAAGCAAGAGCCATGGATGCACGGCCAAGCATGATAGATGCGGAAATGGTTCTGTCCGTGATTTCGTAGATACCTATCTGGATGTTGAAAGGCGTTGTAACAACGGAATCCGTCTTAACGATGGTAGGAAGCTTCTTAAGGTAATTCTCTTCGTTAAATTCCTCTTTTCTTATGAAAAGGGAGAAGTTCTCGGAAGACGCCCTGCAGTAAAGGGCATCCGGTCCCGCCAGCTGCTTTAAGGTGTCCGCCATTTTAAGAAGAATCTCTTCGCCGATCTCACGTCCGTAAATATCGTTGATGATTCTGTAGTTCTTAATGTGGAATGTGGCAATGTAATAATTGCCTGCAGTATCGGATTTGAGCCTGCGCTCTACCTCTTTAATGAAGTAATCGCTGTTGTAAAGTTCCGTGGATGCATCGTGAGATGCCAGATACTCCCTCTCCTGACGGGTAATCTCTTCGTTGGTATAGTCGGAGATTTCGTAGAAGTAGGCGATTATGTTCTTCTTTTTATCCTTGAAAGGATGGTATTCCGTTCTGTAATATCTGACAGATGCAAACTCAGGGCGCATGGAAACGCTGATGCCGTTGTCCATCTTGTCAATGTCACCGGCAAGTTCGGAAAGAAGCTTGTCGATTTCTTTTCTGTCATTCTTGGTAATACCGAAGAGTTTTGAAGCTGACTGGTTAACGAAAAGACACTCTCCTCTCTTGTCAAAGAAAAGAAGGGCATGATCGATGTCGGTGATCATTCTTCCGAACATGGTACTTGTGAGTATCATGGGAGCATATTCGAAGGAGAAGAGGAATGACAAAATAGCCACCGCTCCGTAGATTAAGAAGATGATATAAACCGACTGCTCGTGGAATGTTCCGTCGAATACGGAAGGAAGAAGATAGGCGGAAAGACCTACCATTAGGAGCAATACAAATACAGTGACAAATCTTGCCACTCTTGAGTACTTACAGTACCTGAAAGATCTGATGAGGCACAATACGGATATGGCCGCAAACAAGATCATAAATTCCGTATACATTTCTCTCATCGAAACCTCACTAAACCATGGCCCGCCGGGGCCGAATACTAAACCAAATGTATTATAATATGTTACTTGCGCAATAGCATAAATACTTTGCGCATACATGCA
>CACYBJ010000231.1 GCA_902772565.1 uncultured Lachnospiraceae bacterium
ACCCGCATAGCGGGTGGTTTTTTGTTTCGCATGGATATATTTGTAAGCAAATATATCTCATGCTCAACAGACTAAAGTCAGATTCAAATATAAAGCTTCTATGCAGCTGTGAACAGCCAGCATAGAAGCTTTTTCATGCTTAACTGTAGACTGCGCACTTTGGCCAAGCTGTAATCTGATCTTTCTGTGTAAACTGAATCTTACAGAACCAATATTCCTTCCTGATAAACTGTCCTCAACAGAAAACAACTCCGGGCGGCCGGAGAAAAACTTTATGGAGGAACGTGTTATGAAAAGACTGATGAAAAAGGGATTATTCTTTGTTCTCATGATCACCTGCATGACAGTATTTGCAGGAAGTGCTCTCGCAAATACAAAGGTTTCACTTAATAGTAAGAAAGTCTCGCTGAGCGTAGGCGATAAGACAACACTCCGCCTTACCGGAGCTAAGGCAAAGAAGATTAAGTGGAGCAGCTCAAATAAGAAAATCGCAACCGTAAACCGAAAGGGTGTCGTTACAGCGAAAAAGACCGGGAAAGCTGTTATCACCGCTAAATACGGAAAGAAAAAGTACAAAGCAAAAATCACTGTGGTGAAAGCCACTGCCAATGCGAACAGATCTTCAAAGAAAACTACTTCCAGTACTGCTGCAGTCAGCACAAATGAATTTTATAACCCAAATAACTATGTGATGGCTGATAAGTGCATCAACATCCTGCCATACCATATTTATTATAAAGATAACTGCCTTTACGCGGAGTGTTATATCATCAACGGGTATTTTAGCCGAGTCTACAACATCGATGTAAGCGAATTGACCTTTTTTAGCGGTAATAGAAAAATCGCAGACGGTTCATTCGGGATCATTGCAGGCGGGGCTGCCATCGGAGCAAGATCCTATGGGACATACACCTTCGTCTTTGTTCCGGGAGACTATGTGCCAGGAGCAGTACTCAATACAAGAATCTCCTGTGTATATAGATGCTATAACCGATAAAACATATACAAAATATCGCTATTGGCTTGTGACTTTTCCACATCGGATTTAGAGGAGAAAAAATGATGAAGAATAATAGTTCAAAGCATACCAGCTGCCCTGTTAGAATAGTTGCCCTGAAATGGCTCATATATGCATTTCTTGTTCTGTTCCTCTTAGTCTCGGTATGTACTACGCCTGTTTTTGCTAAATCCACAAAGCAAAAAACTAAATACGTTTATAAGAACCAGACGGTTCGAAAATCCTATACGGATGCTCATTCAGTCACTGAAGCGCTAGGCGTTAATGGGTACACTATATCATTTAAGACAAAGTGGACCGTTTCAATCAAGTACAGATATAAGTATAAAGAGATTTGGGTTGGCTCAAAAAAGAAATCATCAAAATTGGTATCAAAAACAGAAACTAATAGAGGAATCTACTCATCTCCGAGTATCAGTAATTTAAAAGTAAAGAAAAAATATAAGCTGGGTGCAGTAAAAATAAGAGGTGTGACATTTGATGCAAATCCCGTAACAACTAAAGTAGTTAAGTCTTATGTGAAAGGAAATACTATTTATATTCAATTTAAGAACACGGTAGGGGTAGGCATCGGTAAGGTAAATGCAGAGTTTCCCCTTCCCGGATCGTGGAAGGCCTGGTTAACGCTGGGAAAGGATGGGTTCTACACATATAATGACAACGCAATTCAGATTCCGCATACATATAGGTTTGCTCTTATTAACCCCTGGAATGTGAAATAAGCGCCTATTAATTAGGTAAAATTGTTGTGTTTGATACACTTGCAGGTATCTTTGGATAAAGGTTCTCTGAATGTGCGTTTGAGGATTGTTCAGTACTGCCTATAGTTATAACTATATCGGGCCGATTAACCTGATGCTCATCCATGGAACAAGATAGTAATCCTATTTCAAAAAGCGTGGACACAGTTTTTCTCAATGTCCACGCTTTTAATGTTGCCTCATCAATTACCTGTTTAATCACTCTCGGCCTCTGATACACCGGACCAGACACGCTTTCCCTGCACCACCATCCTTGCGGAGGAATCATTTGTGCAGGTGGAAAGCGTGACCAGACGGTCGCCGGGCACCGCCACCGCCCCGCAGGAAGGCGCCGAGAGCGCA
>CACYBJ010000232.1 GCA_902772565.1 uncultured Lachnospiraceae bacterium
AGCATTGTTCATTGTAGTAAACGTTATCGGTACGAAAGCGAAGCTTTCGATTGCTGCCATTATAGAATCCGCCTTACAAGCGAGCTTTGACAACGTTATCGGTTCGAAAGCGGAGCTTTCGATTGCCGGCATTTAAGCATCCGTCTTACAAGCGAGCTTGACGCCGTATGCTTAAATGCCGTCAATTCGCAAACAAGTTTGCGAACCGATAACTTCATTGCGAACCGATAACTGGTTAATATATTCAAACAAGGTGTTGATTCGGGTGCAACCCGAATAATACATTCGGGTGCTCTCGCTTAACGCGCAAAAAAGAGCGGGCACTGCCCGCTCTTAACACAATTACTATTAAGAACATTAATAATTTAACACCAAAAATGAAAAATTACAAGTTATTTTTCGGATTCTTTGTTTTTGCTCTTGCCGTCTTTCAGTTTTCTTAAGCGGGATCCGCAGAATCCGCCTGCAATGGCAACGATCAAAAACAAGATAAAATAAATTCCGTCGTGTAAGAATTCAATTAAAAAATCCATATTAAGCCTACTTTCTTCTATTGGCAAGTTCTCTTGTTATATCATTCCAGTCGACATCACACTCAGCCATGAGAACCATTACATGATAAAGGAAATCTGCAATTTCGTACTTGACTTCTTCCCTGTCAGGGTTCTTGGCTGCAATAATAATCTCGCTTGCTTCCTCACCGCACTTCTTAAGGATCTTATCGATTCCGGCAGTGAAAAGATAGTTTGTGTAAGAACCTTCTCTCGGATTAACCTTTCTGTCCAGAATAATATTGTAATCTTCAACAAGTACGGACATGGGATCGATATCGTTGTATTCCTTCTTTGCAAGCTCCGTAAAGAAGCAGGAATAGTTTCCGGTATGGCAGGCTGCACCAAGCTGTTTTACTTTTGCAAGCAATGTATCGTTATCGCAGTCGATAAGGATTTTCTTTACGAACTGATAATGTCCGCTGGTCTCACCCTTAACCCAAAGCTCGTTACGGCTTCTGGAGAAATAGGTCATTCTGCCTGTTTTAATGGTATTGTTGTAGGCCTCTTCATTCATGTAGGCAACCATTAAAACTTCGTTGGTCTTATAGTCCTGAACAACACATGGAACAAGTCCGTCGCTGTTCTTCTTGAAATCCGAGAACGGAATACTGGATTCAAGAGTAAATACATCAAGACCGTTTTCCTTAAGAGATCTCTTGATATTTAAAATATCTTTTCCTCTGTAGAAATTGGTTGCTGCACCGGACACATTTTCCAGTTTCATCAATGAAACAATGTCATTTCTTACCAGTGAATCTCTTATGATAACCGGAAGAGGACACTCTGCTATGCACTTCTTAGATGCCGCATCAACCGTAACATGCTTAAAGATGAATTTGGCAACACCGAGATCCGCAAGTTTCTTTGTAATCTCGGAATTGTAGGCATCCTGCTCGGGAGCATTTTCATCTGCATTAAGCTGAACAACCACCTTGTCGTTACCGAAACGCTTGATGGTGTATTCCAGAAGTTCAAGGTCCAGGTTCTTTGAATACTGAACTACGCAGTACTCTGCACCTGTGTAGAGCATGTGCTTGTAGTCATCAAACTTATGAACGGGAGTTCCTACATAAATCGGAAGATCCACTCTCTTAATGAGAAGTTTCATGGTCTCGAGGAAATCTGCGGTAGCTTTTTCGTCGTCATCATAGTTGTAGATGTAAAGCGCATCAGCCCCTGCCTGCTCATAGTTCGAGGCGGCTTCCAAAACCGCATTGGAATACTCGGTTTCGGCATTAAGATAACAGATCAGCTCTTTTTTACTCATAATATCACCCGGTCCTTTTACTGCTTTTCAAATCTTACGGCAATGGAATTTGCATGAGCCGTAAGGCCTTCCGCTTTGGCAAATTTCTGAATATCGTCGGAAATATCGGAAAGCGCTTCTTTTGTATATGAAATGATACTGGATTTCTTTACGAAATCATCAACGGAAAGCGGCGAAAAGAATTTGGCCGTACCGTTTGTGGGGAGAATGTGGTTCGGTCCCGCAAAATAGTCTCCCAAAGGCTCACTGGAGTAAGGTCCGAGGAATACAGCGCCTGCATTTCTTACCTTAGTCATTGTGGCAAACGGATCCTCTGTTACAATCTCAAGATGCTCCGATGCAATGTCATTAACCGCATTTATGGCATCTTCCATGTTATCTGCAACAAGTATGTAACCGAAGTTATCGAGAGACTTCTGAATAATCTCTTTTCTTTCAAGAACTTCAGTGAATTTATCTACCTCGGCAGATACTCTTTCTGCCAGGTCTGCATCATCGGTTACAAGAATCGCACTTGCAAGTTCATCATGCTCAGCCTGGGAAAGAAGGTCTGATGCCACATAACGAGCATTGGCGGTTTTGTCTGCAAGTACAAGGATCTCGCTGGGTCCTGCTATGGAATCGATACCAACGTTTCCGTATACTCTCTTCTTGGCAAGAGCCACATAGATGTTTCCCGGTCCCACGATCTTGTCTACCTTCGGAACAGACTCTGTACCGTAGGCAAGAGCTGCGATTGCCTGAGAACCGCCGCACTTATAGATTTCCGTAATGCCCATTTCGTTGGCAGCCACAAGGGTGTTGGGGCTTATCTTGCCGTCTTTTCCCGGAGGAGTTGTCATTACGATACGCTCAACACCCGCACACTGTGCAGGAATGGCATTCATAAGGAAAGAGCTTGGATAAACCGCCTTACCGCCGGGTACGTAAATACCCACTGTCTGAAGGGGAATGATCCTCTGTCCCACAATAATGCCCGGCTTGTAATCAAACCAGGAATTTCTCTTCTGTTTTTCATGGAAGTCTCTGATATTTGCGGCAGCCCTGTTGATTACTCTGATAAGATCGGGGTCTACCTTTTCATAGGCTTCTTTAATTTCTGCTTCTGTTACACGGATGCTGTCCTTATCAAGTTTTACGCCGTCAAATTTCTCTGTATATGAGAAAAGGGCCGCATCACCGTTTTCTTTTATATCATCAAGAATGGCTGCTACTCTTGCCTCATACTCACCGTACTGGGATGGACTTCTTTTAAGAAGCTTTGTGAGTATATCGTTCTTTGATTCGTTTGTAAGTTTTACTATTCTCATTTAACGTCCTTCTTTTAATGCCTGTTTCAGTTTACTGATAATGTCTCTGATTCTGTCTTCTTCCATGCTCATGCTTACCTGGTTGATAACCATTCTGGCGGAGCAGTCGCAGATAGTCTCAATAACCTCAAGACCGTTGGCCTTAAGAGTGGAACCTGTTTCCACAATATCTACGATAACATCGGAAAGTCCTACTATAGGTGCAAGTTCCACGCTGCCGTGAAGCTTGATGATTTCCGCAGTCTGATGCCTTGTGTTATGGAAGTATTCTCTGGCAATGTTCGGATACTTGGATGCAACTCTGATAAGTTTTCCGGAATCCAGGATGTCTCTTGCGCTTTTAGGTCCCGCAACACACATTCTGCATTTTGCCATGTCAAGGTCAAGAACCTCATAGAGGTTTCTGCCATGCTCAAGCAAAGTATCCTTTCCCACAATACCGATATCCGCAGCGCCGTACTCCACGTAGGTTGGTACGTCATCTGCCTTTGCAAGGAAGAATCTGATCTTAAGATCCTCGTTTACAAAGATGAGTTTTCTGGTTTCGCTGTCATTTACTTCTTCGCATGTGATTCCTATCTTTTCAAGAATCTCCATGGTCTTTTTTGCTACTCGGCCCTTGGCAAGGGCAAAGGTAAGATATTTCATATCAATTTCCTTAAATCATGTTAATTATTTCGCCGATGTCCGCTGTCTCAAGTTCTCTTGTGAAACGGTTAACATCGTCATTGTTCTTTTCGGTCATATAGTCGATTACGGTTCTGATAAGGCTTCCGTCATCGTCTCTTACAAGTCTAACCGCCTTGCCCTTACTTCGGATGTCTCCGGCTTTCTTAAGGGCAGCCCCGGTGTTTTGCTCGCTGTAAAAGATCACTGCGCACTTGTCTTCAATGGCAGGAAGGAGTTTTTCGTTCTCAAGACTCATCATAAGATAGTCAAGAGTGACTGCCATTCCGATGGCGGGAACTTCAAACCCGAACTGTCCCGTGAGGCTGTCATATCTGCCGCCTCCGGCAATAGGCTCGCCGGAACCGTAGGTGATAACCTTAAAGAACACTCCGGTGTAGTATGAAAACTTGCTGAGGAAAGAGAAATCGTAGGTTACATGTTCTCCGTAGCCCGCATCATCAATAAGTTCCGAAAGAGCTGTGAGTCTTTCAACCGCATGATGGCATGTTTCGGAAAGAAGTCCGCTTTCCGCAAGTTCCTTAAGGATTTCCGCTTTGCCGTAGTTTTCGGCAAGACCGGATATAATCTTCTTTACGGAGTCCGGAGCATCGCATTTTTCGGCAAATGCCTCCAGCCCGAATATACTCTTCTGTTCAATGAGACTCTTAAGTTCTTCTTCCTCTGCCTCGGAAAGATGTGCTGCTTCGAAAAGTCCCTTAAAGAATTCCGCATTGCCGATAACCACCTTGAAGTTCTTAACTCCGCAGGCCTTAACGGACTCTATGGCAAGAGATATTACTTCGAAATCGGCACATACCGAATCATCGTTATAATACTCGACGCCAAGCTGGGTTGTTTCTTTAAGCTTACCCTGAAGAGATGTATGGTTGATGTACTGCTTTGCCCTGTAGCAAAGTCTTACAGGCATTACACAGTCTTTGTAATACTTGGCTGCAACTCTTGCAAGGGAAGGGGTAACGTCAGGTCTTAAGACCAGAGTGTTTCCGTCACGGTCGTCAAACTTAAACATGTTGCGTGAGGAAACCGTACCGCGTTCTTTGTTAAATATATCGAAATACTCGAAGGTGGGAGTTACAACATCGCTGTAACCGTAGGAATGCATACAGTCCTTAATAGCCTTTTCAAATCTGGATTTGTTAATGCATTCGGGACCGTAAATGTCACGAAGACCCTCGGGTATGTGTAATATTCCTATCATTTCTCGTACCATGGCGCAGGCGTGGTGCTCATCTGATGACGCGCCTGCAGCGTCACCAAAGGGTTTGAAAGTTTTACTTTCAGACTTTCCTTTTATGGCAGAAAACACTGCCAAATAATCCAAAAATTAACAATTAATTATATTCTAAGTTTGATACTATGTCAAACTTCCTCGTTATCCAGTTCCTTATTGATAAACTCCAGATAATTGATCTGGGCACTGTTTTTTGCGGGGAACTTGTACTCTTCATCCAGTTCGTCAAACCTTATGCTCTTTCTTCCGCCCTCGGTCATTCTGTTATAGAACTTCTCCAGTTCGGCAAAGCGCATGTAGTAAACAATATCCATTTTTGAAAAATAGATGAGCAGAAAGGATATGCCTTCCTGTTTTCTGAAATCCTTCATAAACAGGAACTGATGCTCGTGAACATTCTGCAGGGAAAAAGTTTCCACCGCACATTCCTTACAGTCAAAGCAGATGGGTATTCCCTGAGCCACTCC
>CACYBJ010000233.1 GCA_902772565.1 uncultured Lachnospiraceae bacterium
AACCCTTAAGGTTGTAGTTCTTCCCGGTGCGCTTGTATCAAAGGGCGGAGCCGGCAAGGTAGTAAACGGCGGAGAGACCGCAACGGTCAAGGTCGGAAACGATCCCGAGTTTACTCTTGATATTGTGGAGAATCCTGTGCCGGAGCAGCCCGTAAAGAAGGAAATCACACCATATGAAGGTGTCGGAGAACTTGGCGGACTTAAAGTGGGCGATGAAGTAACCTACGAAATCTCTTACAAGAATTACAAGGATGCGGCTACGGAAGTTGTTATAAGCGACAAGCTTGATGCTAACGTTGAGTTTGTATCTGCAAGCGACGACGGGGCATATGCCGACGGCGTGGTCACCTGGACTCTTGAAGATGTAGCGGCAGGTGAGGAAGGTACAGTAAGCATTACCGTTAAGGTGCTTGAAAGTGCCCTTGCATCAAAGGGCGGAGCCGGCAAGATCGTAAACGGTGGAGAATTCACTACGGTGAAGGTAGGAAACGATCCGGAGTATACGCTTGATATCGTGGAGAATCCTGTACCGGAACCGCCGGTAAAGAAGGAAATCGCTCCTTACGAAGGCAACGGAGTTCTCGGTGAAGTAGGCGTAGGGGACATTATCACCTACGAGATTTCATATAAGAATTACAAGAAAGCATCAGCCGATATCGTGATCAAGGATAAACTCGATGCAAATGTTGAGTTTGTATCTGCAAGTGATGGCGGCGCATATAGCGACGGCGTAGTCACATGGACTCTTAAAGATGTGGCAGCAGGCAATGAAGGCACAGTTACTCTTACCGTTAAGGTACTGGAAAGTGCGCTTCAGTCCAAAGGCGGTCCTGCGAAGGTAGTAAACGGCGGCGAAACCGCAACAGTCAAGGTCGGAAACGATCCCGAGTTCACACTGGATATAGTTGAAAATCCTGTTAAGGAAAAGCCGGCACCTACACCTACACCGGAGCCATCACCTACACCGTCACCTACGCCGAATCCTCCGGCACCGGGTACAGGTGATGACACACCTCTTGCAGGTGTTAAGTTTATGATGCTCCTGTCGGCCTTCGCCATAGTTATGCTTGGGCTTTCCCATCGCAAAAAAGACGAAGAGCAGGAATAAAACAAACAAATAAGCTGACGTATGACAGCCAAACAGTTACACTCCCGGTAATCTGATCCGGGAGTGTTTTTTTGAGCTCCTTGCGTACAGAAAATGCATTTGAATTGCGGAACCACTTATAATCTGTCGCAGCATCTTCAGAGCGGAAGCATGACAGCCGGCATATGATGTTGTGTATCCGGTGCTGCTTTGTTATACTAGTTAGAGAAACAAGTTTGAAAGTAAGACTTTCAAACCCTTTGATGACTGTGCAGGCACGTCATTAGACGGACAGCGCCTGCGGCAAGGTACGAAAAATGAGTAAAATTCTTTTATTAAACGGCAGCCCTCACCTGCATGGATGCACAGCAACGGCTCTTGACGAAATGGTAAATGTATTTAACGAAGAGGGTATTGAGACAGAACTTTTCCAGGTTGGTAATAAAGACATAAGAGGGTGTATTTCCTGTAACAGATGCGGTGAGATCAGAAAATGCGTATTCGACGATCTTGTGAATACCGTTGCACCTGTCTTTGAAGAAGCCGATGGTCTGGTAGTGGGAAGTCCGGTTTATTATGGATCCCCCAACGGTACAATACTGTCATTTTTGGACAGATTGTTTTACAGCACGCAGTTTTCCAAGCACATGAAGGTCGGAGCTGCGGTGGTAAGCTGCAGAAGAGGCGGGAATACAGCCAGCTTTGATGTGCTCAACAAGTATTTCACCATAAGCGGTATGCCGGTGGCCTCGTCAACATATTGGAATCAGGTGCATGGTTTTACTGCAGAGGATGTAAAGAAAGATCTTGAAGGCCTGCAGACCATGAGAAATCTGGCCAGGAATATGAGCTTTATGATTAGGGCGATTAATGACGCAAAAGAAAAATACGGCCTTCCCGTAGTTGAAAGAGAATATTTTACAAGTTTTCCGGATGGTAAATAGACAGGGACTGAAGCAAAGGAGAGCACACAAATATTTCCATGTTACGAAGAGTAACAGCCATGTTACAGTTAGTCCCTTGCGTGTCACGGACAGACAGGGATATGCTGAGGCCACAAAATAAAACCGCCGGCTGGCGGAGAAAGATGAGGTCTCTATTATGACGTTTGGAGAAAAAATAAAGGAAGCAAGAAAAGAAGCGGGATTGTCACAGGAACAGTTTGCCGAGAAGATGGGAGTGTCCAGATCGGCAATAGCAAAGTGGGAATCGGACAAGGGAATGCCTGATGTAAAAAATCTGAAGGCCATGGCGCAATTGCTTGATATCAGCGTGGATTATCTTCTGGATGAAGACGAAAAGCTGAGTTTCAATGAAACAAAAGAGCCTGTAGACCTTAATTCCTATTCGGTAAGCGGAAAGTGCCGCGACAAAAAGGATGCAGCCTGCTTCGCAAAGTATGTGGATGCCGATGCGATATATCCGCTGATCCGCCGCAAAAAAATGAGCAAGGCAGAGTGGCTGACGGACTTTATTGCCGGCCCCGGAATCATACAGGGTGCGGACTACCTGAGCAATTCATCGGCATATTACCTGGTCGAGAAGGGCAGCAGACAGCTGCTTGTGCAGGTGACAACGGATTTTATAATCTCTGCGGAGCTTGCAGGAAAGGTTGATCCCCGTAAGTTTGACTACGGAAATTATACTTTCAAAAAAGCACCATACGTGCTTAAGT
>CACYBJ010000234.1 GCA_902772565.1 uncultured Lachnospiraceae bacterium
CCGTTTGTATAGTTTGGACACACTTCAAGACAAAGCCCGCACTTTAAGCACTTGGCCACATCATACTGATGGCGGTGCTCCTTAGGCCTTGACTGATGATACTCCCCTATATAAACATTGGCCTTTTTAAGGTTCTCCATTATGCCTGTTCTGTCTACGGTAAGATCATGAATAACAGGGAATTTTCTTAAAGGCCGTAAGGTAAGGGTATCACCCTTTATACCGGTGAGGAAGGTCTCACAGGCAAGGGCCGGCACATCGTTGATAACCATGGCGCATGCGCCGCACACTCCCTGCAGACAGGAGCATTCCCAGCCTATCCTGTCTGTCTTCTCACCTTTATCGTTTATTATATCGTCGCTGTAATTAAGACTGTCCAAAAGCCCGGCCACGGAAATGTCAAGAGGCCCCTCATAGTTAAAGCTTTCCCAGTACTCCGGAGCTTCGGGACTTTTGCGGCGCAGAATTCTAATTTTCATAAACCTTCTCCTTATCCAGCCACACTCTGTAGGCACCTTCGTCATAGCTTACAAGAGTGGCGAAACGGTAGTCCTCCGATGTTTCGGGAAAATCGCTTCTGAAGTGACTGCCTCTGCTTTCCCTGCGGGCTTCGGCACAGCAAAGAGTAGCTCTTGCGGCAGCCAGTATTCCCTTAAGGCTGTAGGCGGCATATGCCGACACTCCGGCATCATACTTTATTCGGTCGGACACGGACAGATAGTAGTCCACATCCTCCATACCCTTTTTCATATTCTCGCCGCTTCTTACTATGCCAAGGTTTGTCTGCATAATATCCGCCAGCATGTTTCTTATATAAACCGCCGGGAAGGGACTCTTGTCATCGGTAATGCTCTCAAAAGCCTTTTCTTCTTTCTCCACGTAATCCTTAAAATCGGGAGTGTCACCCGACTCTTTTCTTTCCGAAATGGCAGATGCACAGGTGATTCCGCTGTAAACCGCCGCAAGTAAAGAGTTTCCTCCCAGACGGTTGGCTCCGTGATAAATGGATGCGCACTCTCCCACTGCAAATAGATTTTTAATGCTGGTTTCATGATCAAGGTGCACCGCCAGTCCTCCCATAAAGAAATGGACGGAGGGAGCCACAGGAATAGGTTCTTTCGAAATATCGATCCCCCGGTACTTTTTGCAAAGATCCCTTACCTCCGACAGACGGCTGTCGATGAGTTTTTTATCCATAAAAGAAATGTCCAGAAAAACTTCTTTTTTCGTGGCTTCTATTTCTCTTGCAACCACGTCCCTGGTCATGAGATTTCCCTTGGGGCCGTATTTATCTTCCATGAAATATACGCGTTTTCCGTTTTCATTGTAGAAAAGCCTGCCGCCTTCACCTCTGACGGCTTCTGAAATCAGCATCCGCTTCTGACCTGTTTCCATGGTAGTAGGATGATACTGTATAAACTCCAGGTTTTTAAGAACCGCTCCCTGCATAAAAAGCTTTCCTGCAGCATAGCCGTCACAGAGAAGGGAGCCTGTGGTCTTTCCGAACAAAGAGTTCATGCCGCCTGTGGCAACCACCAGGAAGTCCGCGTACGTATCTTCAAGCTTTCCGCTGTCTTCGTTAAAAAGCAGGGCACCGTAGCATCTGCCGTCTTTTATAAGGGCAGAATGAAAATGCCTGCGCAGCAATCTGACAATGCTGCCTACCCCTTCGTAACGTCTTGCTTCCATTACAAGGGCAGATACTATCTGCTTGCCTGTGGAGGCGCCGCAGTAATGGGTTCTTTTATGGGACTGGCCGCCGAAGGCTCTGACCATGGGCCTGCCGTTACTGTCAACAGAGAATACTGTACCTATGCTTTCCAGGTAGCGGATAATGTCGCCTGCGCCCTCACAAAGCCCCGTAACAGCCTTCTTACCTGCAAGCCATGCGCCGCCCTTTAATGTATCCTCTATGTGGGATACAACACTGTCTTCATCGTTATGTTCGCCGGTCACGGCATTAATGCCTCCCGCTGCCATTACAGACTGGGAGCGTTCCGACGGATAAGGCGATACAAGCGTTACCTGCATACCAAACTCTGCACATTTTACCGCACAGGACATGCCGGAGATGCCGCTTCCGATTATCAAAACTTTTTTCATAAACACCTCACAGCCTACTTAGGAAGAAAAATAATCACTTCGCCTCTTACTACCGAAAATGCTGCCGCTATAAAAATGACAGCGCCCAAAACAAAGAAAACACGGTCCAGGATTTTTACTTTCTTAATGTCGGTAAGTAATCCGAGTGTGATAAAGGCCTTGGTTACAGAGAGGGCAACGTGGGTCACAACCGCCCCAAAGAAAACTATCTGGAGAAAGATTACAAACCAAAACATAGGCCATTTTCCGATTTGGGAAAACTTAAGAAGAATACCGAACGCATTGATGTGAAGTATTAAAAGAGGGAGGATAAGAGCCGCGGAAAGCCGCTGCAGAACAGTCTGCATGTTTCTCTTTTTGTAGACATCAAGACGGGTCCCGTCGGCCTGAGTAAACACTATTGCCATACCCAAAACGGCATGCAGACAGGCACAGACCATAAACGGTGCCGCTGTGATCACAGTCAGTTTGGGATTGTGATAAAGAGTAAAATAGGCAAAGATCTGGTAGGATACATGTACCAGGATTCCTATTATCGAAAGAAGCGCCAAAGCTGCATTGAGTTTTTTTAGTTTCATACCCTTCCCCCTGTTAAAAAAAGGGCAGGGAAATCCCTGCCCGCAAACTACATATTCTTAATCATATAATTAACTATTTCGACGCAATGAGCCGCAGCCGCGCCCTGGAATTCTTCGAATTCCATGGTAGCGGATCCATCGGACTTGTCGGAGACGGCACGAATGATTACGAACGGAGTGTCATTAAGATAGCAGGCCTGAGCTACTGCAGCACCTTCCATTTCACAACACATACCGCCGAAATTGCCGGTGATGACATCCTTCTGTTCTTTCAGATATATGAACTGATCGCCGGAACATACTCTTCCTTCATAGGCCTTAATATCGCCCGCCACCTCAGTAGCAGCCTCAAGAGCGAGTTTTCGGAGATTCTCATCTGCCGGAAAAGCATAAAGGCCTGTGAATGGGATTTCACCCTGCTTAAAACCTATAGGAGATACATCAAAGTCATGCTGTACGGCATCGGTTGAAATAACAACATCACCGATATCCAGAGTATTGTCAAGAGAACCTGCAACACCGGTATTAATTATCCCGGTGCATCCGAACTTGTTGATCAGCGTGTGAGCGCATATGCCTGCATTGACCTTGCCCATGCCGCACTTTACTATTACCACGTTCTTTCCGCCGATGTTTCCTTCGCAGAAATCCATGGCCGCAACAGTTGTGGTCTTTGAGATATTTGCCTCTTTTTTAAGAGCTTCAAGTTCCACATCCATGGCACCTATTATTCCGATAACCTCTGTTTTTTTATTTTTCATAGCCACCCCCTATGCTTTAACAGGTCTCTTAAGTCCTGTCTTTTTGTAGTATTCGTCCTTATCGGCATACATCATTTCATCGGATTCCTTAAGCATTTCCTCTATGGTTTTTTGTCCGTCGGAAGAGTAGGAATAACCTATGGAACAGCTGTATTTTGTTTGCGAAACAGTACTGCGGATGTTTTCTGTGAGTTTTTTGATCTCCTCTTCTTTTGACCTTCGGCACACTATTACAAACTCATCACCGCCCAGTCTGAAGACCGTCTGCCTGCCTTTACAAACATGCAAAAAACAGTGAGCCAGAGTGATAAGTGCCTCATCTCCGGCGGCATGACCATACTTATCGTTAACAACCTTAAGACCGTTCATGTCAATGGAAACTATAGCGGTAATTGTTCTTGCATTTTCACGGACAGATGCTTTGTAGGCCTGGCGGTTAAGAAGACCTGTAAGGGCATCTTTACTTGTAAGCTGAAAGATTGCAAAAACATAGTACACAAAAAGCGCCACCATAATCGTGGTGCAGAAAATTCTTGAATAATCCTTCCCTATAATGAAGGGCAAAACCATTCCCGAAAGGAAAGAAAAGCTCATAAAGATAATCGGAACTATTTCGGACGCCCGCTTATTGCAGTTTTTAAAGAGCATAAAAATAAGAGCAACGCTGTAAAGTCCCACCGCAATATAAGGCAGATATCCCAGAGGACCTCTTACAAGCTTGTCATTCTCATCAATGGAAAAAACTATACCTGTAGGTATGGATATGAAATTGATTACGGCAAAAACCGCTGCCGGTACAAAAACAAACCACTTCTGCTCGGTTATCAGAGCATAAAGCACCATGGCGGTTATAAAAGGTGTTGCGCTGTATCTTATTGCCATAAGTATGACTCTTATGTCAGGCAGAAGGTCCTGAGCGTCAAGCCAGAATTCCTCATAAACAACTATGGAAAGCAGTACTACCGAGATTATTAAAGCATACAATCTGGTGGTTTTTCTTCTTTCAAGGAATACAGTTGTTTTAAGAAGAATAACAAAGGCTATGGCAACAAGCAGCAAAGCCCAGTTTTCAAGCAAATACTCTTTTATCATTTTGCACCTACCACAATAAAGGCCCGTTACGCCTTTACCCTACAATTAACCTTTGCGTTTAAGGAGCGCAACGGTTTCTACCCCGGTGGTCATTGGGAACATATCCACCGGCTGTACGGATTCAACTTCGTACTTTCCTTCGCAAAACATTTTAACGTCTCTTGCAAGAGTTGCCGGGTCACATGATACGTATACTATGCGTTCCGGCTCCATGTTAAGCACGGTTTCGATGAGTTTTGCATCTGCCCCTTTGCGGGGAGGATCCAGCACCACAACGTCTGCTTTGTACTTTTCTCTGTCTTTTTCGTAGCAGTCTCCCACCACGTCTTCGGCTGCTCCCACAAAGAATTCGGCATTGTTAATTCCGTTTGCCGACGCGTTCTCCCTGGCGTTCTCCACTGCCTCGGGAACGATTTCAACACCGTAAACCCTGCCTGCGTTTTTCGCCAGGAAAAGGGAAATGGTTCCCGTGCCGCAGTACAGGTCCCATACGGTTTCGTTGCCCGTAAGACCTGCCGCCTCAAGGGCTTTCCCGTAAAGCACTTCCGTCTGCAGGGGGTTGACCTGAAAGAAGGCCGGAGCCGATATTTTAAATTTCACATCTCCGATGGTATCGGTAATATAGCCCGGTCCGTACAGGTTTATAAAACGGTCACCGAAGATTACATTGGTATTCTCTTTGTTTATGTTAAGCAACACGCTTGTTACTTTTCCCGAAGCGCCTTCGGAGCCCTTTGAAAAGAGTCCTGTAAGACGTTTAGCAAGTTCGGAAGCGTCTTTTAATTCGTCGGATGCAATAACCACCACAACCATTATCTCACCGGTGGAAAAACCCTTACGCATCATTACATGTCTAATGATTCCGTTGGGGTTACCTACGGTTTTCTTTTCCTTTTTGGGAGGTTTTCTCCTGCCCGCATCACGGGACTCGCCCCGTCCGGCATCTGCCTCCTCGTAGGCGGA
>CACYBJ010000235.1 GCA_902772565.1 uncultured Lachnospiraceae bacterium
AGATCATCAATGCCCATGGCGAAAAGATCATGGTAGACAGCGAGGTAGGCGAAGGTACCGAATTCACATTCTCCCTTGCCAAGTCCCTGTCAAAGGCAGCCGACGAGAAGCCGGCTGAGGAGAAGAATCAGGATAGCAAGGCAGCCGTAGAGAAGGCTGAAGAGAAGAACGAAGAAAAACCGACCGAGGAGAAGGCTCCAGAGGAGAAGGCTGAAGAAAAAACGGGCGAAGATAAAACTTCGGATAGCAAGGCGGAAGCAAATTCCGAAGATAAGGTACCGGAAGAAAATCCTTCAGAAAAAAAGCCGGATGAATCGACGGAAGCTGCAGCCGAAGAAAAAGCCGAAGAAAACAGTAATTAGAAAGAGAGTAATATATGCGTTTTATTAATCAGTACAATGAAGGAGACATGATAAGAGAGGTTCTTCTTTGCAAGAGCACCGCGGTACTTCAGGCAAAGACCGGAAAGAATTACATGGCCCTTACCCTTCAGGATAAAACAGGAACAGTAGACGGAAAAGTATGGGATATCACTAACGGCATCGGCAATTTTGATGCCCTTGATTATATCCTTGTGGAAGGAAGGGTTACGGTTTTTCAGGGTGCCAACCAGCTTAACATCACCAGAATCAGAAAAGCGGATCCCGGTGAGTATGATGAGATGAATTACATTCCCTGCTCCGAAAGAAACATTGACGAAATGTTTGAAGAACTTAAAAAGATAATTGCCTCCGTTAAGGAGCCTCATCTTAATGATCTTCTTAAATCCTTCTTCATTGACGATCAGGAATTTGCCGGAAAGTTTAAGAAGCACTCCGCAGCCAAATGCGTTCACCACGGATTTGCCGGCGGACTTTTGGAGCATACATTGGGCGTGGCAAATCTTTGCAACTATCTTGCAGGCGCCTATGCCCACATTAACCGCGACCTTCTGCTTACCGCAGCCATACTTCATGACATAGGCAAGATGGACGAACTTTCCTACTTCCCTGAGAATGATTATACCGACGACGGAAACATGCTGGGTCACATTTTTATCGGTGCCGAAAAAGTATCTGCCCAAGCGGCTGCAATCGAGGGATTCCCGGCTGTTCTTAAGAGTGAACTTGTACACTGCATTCTTGCTCATCACGGAGAATTTGAGTACGGCTCTCCCAAGAAGCCTGCCATAACAGAGGCCATTGCATTATCCATGGCAGATAACCTGGATGCAAAAATGGAAACCATGAAGGAACTTCTCGAAAAGCCCGACCTTGGCAACGGCTGGTACGGTTTCCAGAGAATTCTCGACAGCAATATCAGAAGAACCGATATTTAAGAATGAATAAAAACGATGAAATAACAATAAAAATCGAGGATCTGACCGATACCGGCGAGGGCATAGGTCATGCAGAGGGACTGGCTGTTTTCGTAAAAGACGCGGTTCCGGGAGATACTGTAAAGGCCGGCATTACCAAGGTCAAGAAGACCTACTGCTTTGCCAGAACCATAGAAATTACGGAAGCATCTGCCGACAGAACAGAACCGGTGTGTCCCATAGCCCGCCCCTGCGGCGGATGCCAGCTCCAGCAGCTTAACTATGAGGCTCAGCTCAGGTTTAAAACCGGAAAGGTACAGTCCTGTTTTAAGAGGATTGCGGGAATTGATGTTACTGTCTCAGACACTCTGGGAATGACAGACGGCTCCCCGGCTCCCTGGCTTTCCTACCGGAACAAGGCGAGTTTCCCGGTGCGCAGTGACAAAGACGGCAAGGCTGCCATCGGCTTCTTTGCGGGAAGAACCCACAGTGTGATTCCTACAACAAGCTGTGCCATAGAATTTGCCGGTCATGAGAGAATACTTAAAACCATTCTTGATTTCATGGAGGAAAAGCACGTTTCCGCCTACGAGGAGGCAGATGCCGGACGGGGCGAGTCCCGTGATGCGGGCAGGAGAAAACCTCCCAAAAAGGAAAAGAAAACCGCAGGTAACTACAACGGAATCATAAGACATGTAATGATGCGTAAGGGTTTTTCTACCGGTGAGATAATGGTTGTGGTGGTTATCGCATCCGACGAATTAAAAGACGCTTCCGAACTTGCCAAACGTCTTACAGGACTCTTTTCAAAGGGCTCCGAAGGCGCTTCGGGAAAAGTAACAAGCGTGTTGC
>CACYBJ010000236.1 GCA_902772565.1 uncultured Lachnospiraceae bacterium
GTGTGCGAGGAGTAGGAAACGTAGCCTTGTCTGAGCGCATGCATCAGTGGCGACGGATTAAAACTGCTGCAACAAACATATATATCATACGTATAGGTTTAGAAAATGAAAATGGCTATGGAAACGCGAAATAATGAAGATTTCCATAGCCACAATTGAGGAATAACGGGTTTTAAAAGTGAAAATGGCTATGGAAACGCTAAAAAATGAAGATTTCCATAGCCACGATTGAGGAATAATGAGTTTTAAAAGCGAAAATGGCTATGGAAACGCGAAATAATGAAGATTTCCATAGCCACGATTGAGAAATAATGGGTTTTAAAAGTGAAAACGGCTATGGAAACGCGAAATATTGAAGATTTCCATAGCCACGATCGAGGAATAATAGGTTAAGAAAGTGAAAAATGAAATTCAGCAAAATATACATTGAAAATAAAGCCGCATCCTACCCTCTTACAGAGGAAATTGTAGACCGGCTGTCCGAAGTGGAAACTGAATATATCACCCATTACAAGGATGTGTTTGATGCCGCAGGACAGGACTTTTCTGCGCAGAAAGCCTCTCCGGCAGTGATCCTTGCGGTCAATGAAGGCCGAAGGATTTACCCGGGGGCAAGGCCGTGTCAGGACTTCGGCCATGAGCATTTCTACTATACGTCTCAGGTAAAGAACTGCCTGTACGACTGCGAATACTGTTTCCTGCGCGGGATGTATCCTTCCGGTAACCTTGTGATTTTTGTAAACTATGAAGACTACTTTGCGGATATAGACGAACTTCTTAAGGAGCATCCGGTTTACCTTTCAATCTCATATGACACAGACCTCCACGGTCTGGAGGGACTGACCGGGCTTCTCGACAAATGGTTTCACTTTGCCGCAGGAAAGGATAATCTTCTGATCGAACTTCGAACCAAATGCGGCTCCGGGTCGGTGATTCGCAACATTGAAGAAATATCAGAAAATACTTTAAAGCATAGCAACTCCAACACATTCCCCGGCTTCGCTTCAAATAAAATATCGGGACACGCAAAATGTCTCAAGACCAACCTGGTCCTTGCCGTTACCCTGTCTCCCGACGCCTTCATCAGACGTTTCGAGCATGGCACCGGAAGTTTTGATGCCCGCCTCGCTCTTGCGAAGAAGGCTCTCGCCGCAGGCATCCGCACAAGGCTCTGCTTCGACCCGGTCTTTCCGGTAAAGGACTTTGAAAATGTATACGGCAGCATGGTGGATGAAGTGTTTTCCGATCCGGCCATGAGAGGCATCGAAGACGTTTCCGTCGGCAGTTTCCGCATCATCTCCGGCTATCTTAAGCGTATGCGACGTACCGCTCTTTCGCCCCTTACAGCCTATCCGTACGAAATCAAAAACGGCATGGCAGGATTTGATGATGAAACCCTCGGGAACATGTATAAATTTATGAAGAACAAACTTTCCGGGTTTATCAAACCTGATATCATTTTCTTTTCATAAATACGCCGGCCCTGATTTCAGTGTTTATTTTTAACCGACGACAAAAGAAAGGATTCCGAAATATGCTTAAAGAAAATCTTGAAGAAGAATTAAAGAACGGTGAATCACAGCCGTCGGGCAATGCTTTGAAGCATGAACTGGATGTGTTTATCAGTTACTCCTCTATGAATAAAAATGTGGCAGATGCCATCGTTTCCAATTTTGAGCAGCATGGCATCAGATGCTGGTATGCACCGCGGGATATAATGCCCGGCCAAAAATGGGTGAGCGCGATTCATGACGCAATCAGTTCCTGCAAACTTTTTATCCTGATCTTTACCGACAGTTCAAATGAGTCGAGTCAGGTTGCAAATGAAGTGGCGCTTGCATTTAACAGCGGAAAGACCCTGATTCCTTTCAAACTGTCAGATACTGAAATGAGTTCGGAACTGGAATACTATCTTACCCGCGTACACTGGCTGGATGCGGTAAAGCCGCCGCTGATGCAGAGCATAGAGACTCTGCGTGAATATTCCGAAAGAATATTATGCGGTGATAAAACCGGCAGAAATCAGCCCCCTAATGCTGCCGGACCCAAATCCGATAAGAAAGGTTTTCCTGCCAGCAGAATCATTATTGCAGCACTGTTATGTGGTTTGTGTATAGCCCTCGGCGTCATATTCATCTCAGGACACAACTCGGGTAAAACAAAGGATAAAAAAAGCACCGGTACCGTGACAGAAAAAGATACCACAGAGTCAGGGGAAAAAGCTTCGGAACCCGATGCTAAACAGCTGTATAATCAAGCCTACGCATATCAGACCGGAGAAGGTGCGGAAAACAACTATCTAAAGGCCTACGAATACTACATGCAGACCGGAGATGCCGTAACAGACGATAAAGATATCGCAGATGCCATATATGAGCTCGGCTACATTTTCTGCAACGGTGAAGGCGTAGAGCAGGATTATGTGAAGGGTATAGAGCTTTATAAAAAGGCAATCGCTTCGGGAAATACATCCGCAATGAATATGATGGGCAACCTCTATCTTTACGGGGACGGCGTGGATGAAGATCTGCAGGAAGCGGAAAAGTACTACAGCATGGCTGCCGACCTCGGTGATGAGAACGGGAAAGAGAACCTGGAATATTTGAAAACTCTGAAATAAGCAGTCTTCTATGACATAAAAAAGCGCAGCAGTCTTCACTGTTGCGCTATTATAGTTTACTGATGCATTTCTCCTCTTTTGGTATAGCCGAACTCACGCTTAACCGGGGAAATCCTGCCTATTTCACGTCGGACAGGCTGATGCCGTTTCCGGCAGTACCCAGAGGGATTTCGTGGTCGAGACCCACGAATTTGCCGTTCTGCTGCCAGAGCACTTCCTTAACGAAGTTGTACTTTTCTTCATCCCAGGTGGTGAAGTCGTCCAGCACAAGGCCGCCGGTATCTCCTGAGTTTGAATTGAAGCACCAGAATGTATGGTTAAGTTTATAGGTCTTAATAAGAGTTCTTAAATGTGTCATCCATGTGATGTTCGGCTCGGTCATGTATCCGCCCCATTCGCCGATAAGAAGCGGCGCGATTTCGTCATCATATATGTAGAACCAGTTGTCCTTCCAGCAATCCTTCATAAGAGAATCGTAATCATAATCCCCTTCAAACCATGGCTGCTCGAATACTGTCGGGCCGTAATCGTGAGGCGAGTAAACAAGCTTGTTGTTATACTTGCCAAGATCCACCGGATAGTCTGCCACGCCGCGAAGGTTTCCGCCCCACCAGCTGAAGTAGTAATCCGCACTGTTGGTAGAGGAATAATCGCTGTTCTTCTTGATATCCATCGGATAGATTTCCGTACCCTCAACCATGATGAGCACGTTTGGATTCTTTGCAAGAATCTTGGCCGCAGTCTGCTCGGCTACGTACTTCCAGTTATCCGCATCCTTGCTGCCGTTCCAGATAGCCCTTGGGCTTTCGGAAGGCTTTCCGTGAGGCTCATTCTTAAGGTCGTAGGCGATAATGGTATCGTCATTCGCATATCTTTCCGCCATCCATGCAAGTGCATTCTGATAGTCGGCGGTTGTAATGGTATCGTTGTACCAAACGGCATAGTTGTGGCCTGCCGCATCTGTCTTGGCACTGTGAATATCGATCATGATCTTAAGACCGTTGGCTCTGCACTGTCCCACTACGTAATCGAAAATCTCCAGAGAGTCCATTCCCACAAGATAGGAGTTGGTTGCCTGGTTGAAATTGGCGTCGGGAGCCTTTCCGTCCTTCCACTGAAGTATCAGCTCTGCGGAAATCGGCAGACGGAGCAGGTTGAAACCGTGATTTGCAATGCCCTGAAGGGAAGTGTTAAGGTCCGCTGCCCAGAGTCCGTCAAATACGTTGGTTCCGGTATTGTATCCGAACCAGTTGCAGCCCGTGAGCCATACTTCCTTGCCCTTTGAGTCAACGATTTTATTACCCTTTACCGAAAGCCAGTCGTCAGTGGTAGGCTCCGGCACATCCAAAGCATTGGCTGCCACTGCAGGGGTTCCCGAAGACTGATTATTGTTATTATTGTTGTTATTGTTATTTCCGGCAGATGCGGAACCGCTTGAAGAATATCCGCCCGCCTCAATGGTATAGCTGAGGTCGCCGGTTACGTTCTTAAAGATACCGCCGCAGTCCACCTGTCCGCCGTTGGCTATGTTCTTGTTCCAGTCCTCGTCCAGGTTGGTAACGGTAAGGATTCCGCCTTCGATGGAATACTTGGCATTCCAGCTGCTGTCCACCGTTGCGCCTTCGCCCACGTTGATCTTAATGGTCCATCCGCTGATGTCGCTTCCGGTATTATTCTTAACAACAATGGCAAGCTGGGTGCACTTCTCAGCGCCCTCACCCCAGGAACCTGTGTTGGTTATTTCCGCTGTGAGTCCTTCGGTAGATGCCGGTGCTTCCGTAGGCACGGGAGTAGCCTCGCCTTCACCTTCTCCGCTTTCCGCAGGAGTAGGTGTGGAAGCCTTATCATCCTTCTTCTTGCCTTCGTCCTTCTTTGCGGCAGATGCCGTAGCCTTGTTATCCTTCTTATCGCCCTTCTGGCTGCATGCATAAACAGACAGAATAATTATCATCAGAAGGACAAGTGCTGCCGTTCCGATAATCATGTACCTTTTAAGTTTAGCTGTGGGATCTGCGGCTTCTCCTGCTTTCTCTGCATCATCGCTTGCAGCTTTACTTGCGGCTGCATCTGCCGGCTTATTCTGAGGATTGCTGTTTGGTTTGCGTCTGTTTTTGTTCTTGTTTTTACTCAAAACTATACCCCTTTACATTTACAAA
>CACYBJ010000237.1 GCA_902772565.1 uncultured Lachnospiraceae bacterium
CTTTTTTGCAGGCATCGGAGCCGCCAGTACAAAGGGCGTTTTGGTAAAGGGATCCAACTATCTTGAGATTCTTTCCGAAACCAAAACCGTTGTTTGCGACAAGACAGGAACTCTTACCAAGGGTGTTTTCGAAGTGACTGCCATTCATCCTGAAATGATAAACGAGGAGGAACTGTTACACCTTACGGCCCACGTGGAAAGATATTCCACACATCCGATTGCAGCTTCTCTTAAACGTGCTTATCCGAATGAGGCAGATGAATGTACCATCGAAAACGTGGAAGAAGTTTCAGGACATGGTATAAAGGCTTTGGTAAACGGAAAAACTGTTTGCGTAGGAAATGATAAGATGATGAAATCCATCGGCATTTCCTATGGTGAGTGCAGGGCCTGTGAAGAAGGAAGCCATGCGGGAACCGTTATTCACGTTGCAATTGACGGAGTATATGCCGGACACATTGTTATTTCGGACGTAATGAAGCCCCACAGTGCTCAGGCTGTTTCGGAACTGAAAAAAGAGGGTGTAAATAGAATTATAATGCTCACCGGCGATATAAAGAAAGTTGCTGAAAAGGTATCGAAAGAGCTGGGTCTTGATGGATATTACTCTGATCTTCTGCCTCAGGATAAAGTGGCGAAGGTGGAAGAACTGCTTGCAGCCAAAAAGTCAGATAAAGAAGTGCTTGCTTTCGTCGGTGACGGAATCAATGATGCGCCGGTGCTTTCGAGAGCCGATATAGGAATCGCTATGGGAGCTTTGGGCTCGGATGCTGCCATTGAAGCCGCCGATGTGGTTCTTATGGATGACGATCCTCTTAAAATGGCAGATGCCATCCGCATTTCCCGTAAGTGCCTCAGGATTGTTCATCAGAATATTTACTTCTCCATAGGCGTAAAAGTTCTTGTTCTTATTCTTGGAGCCCTGGGAATTGCCAATATGTGGGCTGCGATTTTTGCCGATGTAGGCGTTATGGTTTTGGCAGTACTTAATGCCATCAGATGTATGTTTGTAAAAACCAAAACTTGATTTTTCAGTCGTTATTTGTAATACTATGTGGGGCGCAAGTCGCCCCACTGTTTTATTTTATGCGAAAAAATTCCGGACGGGGTGCATCTGCCCTGTTACCGGCCGTTACTGAAAGGATGCTATGTTACTCAGTTATCTGATTACTTTTTTTATATCGATGGTTCCTCTGGTTGAACTCAGAGGTGCGATTCCCTACGGAATGCTTGTGTGCAGTCCGAGGCTGTCTTTTTCGGAGGCAATGATCATTTCCATAGTAGGAAATATGCTTCCGGTACCTGTCATTTTCTTCTTTGCGAGAAAGGTGCTTGAGTGGGGAAAAGACAAAAAGTACACAAAAAAATTCTTCACCTTCTGTATAGAAAAAGGTCATAAAGGCGGAGAAAAACTGAAAGAAAAGAGCGGTAAGGGACTTTATGTGGCTCTGCTTCTTTTCGTCGGAATTCCTATCCCGGGAACCGGAGCATGGACAGGAACTCTTGCGGCTTCCTTCCTGGATATGGACTTTAAGAAAAGCGTAGTTGCCGTAATGGGCGGCGTACTTCTTGCGGGAGCGATAATAGGAACTCTTTCAGCCATGGGAGTAAATATTCTTTCGTAATCTGCGATAGGGTACGGTGTTAAAAAGTTTGTTTTTAAGCCCCCAGATGACGCTGCAGGCACGTCATCATTTGGGAAGTACGCCTGCGGCATGGTACGGGGAATGAAAAGAATCTTTCGTAAAATCAGTAATATGAATAAAAAAGCAGCAGGGGTTCTTGTTGCTTTTTTTGTGCTGATAATCATAAATCTGCTGGCAAGGATTGAGGCATTTGCCGATTTTTATACCGATCACATCTATAAATATCTTGCAACACCTCTTACGGGTCTTACGGGGATTTTCCATTTTCCCATAGGGGAACCGCTGATCGTGGCCGGCATAATACTCAGTATTGTTGCCGTTGTTTTTATGGTGATCATCGTTGTCAGAGGAATAAGGTACGAAATTGTAAATCTCAAAAATAAAGACGTTAATAAGAAGGTACTTAAGAGAGATAAACTTACAAACTATCTGGATTTTTATGTGGTGGTGCTTCTTATAGTTGCAATTCTCATGACTGCCAACTGCAGTATTCCCTATGGCTGTTCCAAAATGGATTTGGGCGGGAAAAGCAAAGAGGAATATACGATAGAAGACCTGGTTACATTAAGCAATATGCTGGCGGAAAAAGTGAATACGATGTATGACATGGTGGACAGGGATGAAAACGGTAATGTTGTTTATAACAAAACCATCACCTTTGACACTTTTTCTGAAACCGCAACCGCAGGAGATGCATCTGCCGACGAAAAATATATGGATGCGATTTACAAAGAAGTATATGAATCCATGAATGAAATGGGAGACGAATTTCCGAGACTTAAGGGATACTACCCTTACCCGAAGCAGATGATGGGTTCGATATTTATGTACGAAAGCGGAATAGTTGGAGTGTACTTCCCATTCAGTAGAGAGTCCTATTATAGCAGGTATCTGGCGCCGGTACAAAGACCTGCTACCATCGCACATGAGTACGCTCATCTGAAAGGATATATGTCTGAGGACGAGGCCAACTTTATAGGCTTTGTGGCATGTATGAATTCCGATGATGTGTTTGTTTCATACTCCGGATATTTAAATGCTTTTTATCATGTTTATTATGCGGCACAGATCGCAGTTTTTTCAAGTCAGGAAAACTTTGATAAATACGGCAGTGTTCTGAAGGAACCCGTGGAAGGAGTTTTTAAAGATCTTTACAGCTACAACAGCATAACGGGAGCGGAAGCCGAGGAAGATGCGGCAGC
>CACYBJ010000238.1 GCA_902772565.1 uncultured Lachnospiraceae bacterium
GAAATATTTGAATTATTTGAAAAACTTAAATTATTTGAAAAACTTGAATTATTTGAAAAACTTGAATTATTTAAAATGTTCGATTTATTTGTATTATTTAAACTATTTGAACTGTTTGAAATGTTTACAAAATTCGTACTCTTTGAAGAACTGACATCTCCTGATTGAAAAGAATTGTTCGAAGGCTTTATTTTAATTCTGTTTTCAAGATCCTTAGGTACACTAAGCCCGGTTTCTTTGGCAATACCGTAAAAGGCTTCGGGACTGAGTGAACCTTCCAAATGTAAATGCAGATCTTTCATATTACTTTATCTCAATAATATCAAATTCTTCAAATCCGATATTGTTTATAGCTTCCTTCTTCTTTTGTTCGGCAGCAATAACAGCATCCTTGTTTTTAAGAGATGCTTCTTCCTGCTTTAACAATTCGTTTATATTAATAATCACATTTAAAAGCAGTTTCTTAAAGTTCTCTCCTGCTTCATCTGCCGTTTTCTTTACTTCTTCATGAGAAAGACTGCCTTTTGAGAGTCCGGCAGCCATGTTTGTTATAAGGCTTAGGCCGCACACTCTGACTCCCATGTGATTAAGAGCTATGGCTTCAACCGCCGTGCTCATGCCTACAGCGTCCGCACCCATGGCATCAAACATTTTGATTTCCGCAGGAGTTTCGTACTGAGGTCCCGTAGTCTGAAGATAAACACCTTCACGTAACGGAATCCGAAGCTGCTGAGCCGTGTTATAAATAACCATACGAAGGTCTTTGTTGTATACATGGCTCATATCGGGGAATCTGGCGCCTATTTCTTCTATATTGGGGCCAAGTAAGGGTGAAGGCACAAAAGTCGAAATATGGTCTGATATGGACATGATAAGGCCGGGATAGAAAGTCTTTTCTATTCCGCCGGCAGCATTGGTAAGTATCACGACACCGGCTCCAAGCATAGCCATGATACGGTCCGGAAGTACAACATCAAACATGTTATAGCCTTCGTAATAATGTACCCTTCCGTCCATAAGTACCACAGGGATTTTATTTACATATCCGAAAATAAACTGACCGTTATGACCGGAGACCGTGGATACGGGAAAATTCTTGAGTTTACTGTAAGGAATCTTTCCTATAACACGGATTTCCTCGGAAAAGGATCCAAGTCCCGAGCCAAGAACGACACCGATCTTGGGCACAAAGTTTGTGATTCTTCTGATTTGGCTGACTATGCTTTCTATAAGCATGAAGCCTTCACTTTTTTCCTGCATAATTCTCCCCCCGGATGTTAATTAGTACTGCATTGCAACAGTAACAGCAGGTATAAACTGTTTCTTTCTTGAAACTACGCCTTCAAGGAAAGCGCTGTTTGGCTCGGTTTTTACATTAAATGCTTCTTCGATAATATCTTTGGCTCTGTTACCTGTAAACAATACCTTGGTTGAGCATTTGTCTATATCGGTTAACAGGAAGAAAAGAATATCGACATTCTTGCTCTTCTCTTTAGTTTTGATATAGTCAAGAATCTTACCTTCAATATCTTTAAGCACTCTTTCACTGATGGAGTTGACCTGACCCACACCAAGAGTGGTATCATCGATGGAAAACTTCTTGTAATCCTGATAAAAGATTTCTTCTGCAGACTTGTCATTGAGCATGGAACCTGCCGCAAACATTTCTTCGGCATATGCATGCACGTCCACTTCTGCAATTTCTGCAAGCTCTTCTGCAGATAATTTATCGATTTCAGTGCATGTAGGCGACCTGAAAAGCAATGTATCGGAAAGAATAGCCGAAAGCATAAGACCGGCATTTGCCTTGTCAACCTTGACATTCTTCTCTTTGTACATCTGATAAACAATGGTAGCCGTACAGCCCCAAGGCAGGTTTCTGAAGAACATGGGCTGGGATGTGGTAATGGTACCCAGTCTGTGATGATCCACGATTTCAAGGATCTCGGCTTCTTCTATGCCGTCAACAGCCTGTTCAAGGTCGCTGTGGTCCACGAGAATTACTTTTTTTCGGTTGATATTAAGAAGTCGACGTCTGGAAATAAGACCCACAAAACGGCCCTTGTGGTCCACTACAGGGAAATCACGATATCTTTTCTTGGCCATTATATTTTTGACTTCTTCAATGAAATCGTCGGTTTTAAACTGTACGATTCCGGCGGTTGTCATAAAACTCTTAACCGGAACGGACTGATTTATAAGTTTTGAAATGGTAAAAACATCGTAGGGACTTACCATAACAATACATCCGTGGTCCGCAGCCAGTTTCTGAATTGTTTTGGTAACCTTTGTGCCTTCACAGATAATAATGCAGGCAGCATTCATTTCTATGGCGCAGAGCTGGCATTCGTAACGGTTGCCAAGAATTACAATGTCTCCATCTTGAATGGACTCTTCCATGAGTTCGGGATTATCTTCGGCAATGATTACTTTTCCTCTTTCGACGATTCTATTCTCAATTTCGCCGGTAATAAGCTCGGCATCAAGAGTTTTAAGAATATTGGTAAAAGGAGTTTTAAACTCTGCAAGAAGGTCATGCTCATTACGGTCAAGAATCACATGGGCAACATCACTGTTGGTGATCAGACCTGCAAGATGCCTGTCGGATGTTTCTATAGGAAGCGTGTAACTTCCGTTTTCACGCATAATAAGCCATGCATCCTTAAGTGAAATCAAAGGATCTACGGATTCAATATCGTTAATATCGATATCTCTTACCTGAGTACTCACGTCGTCCACGTAGTCCGGTGTATCCACTCCGAAGTATTCCAAAACAAATCTGGTTTCGGAATTAAGATCGCCTGCGCATTTTGCCACAAACTTATCTTCGGATATCTGGTTCTTTAAATTGGCATATGCAAGAGCGGAGCAGATGGAATCCGTATCCGGGTTCTTGTGTCCTATTACTATGGTTTCTTTCTTTACTACTGACAATTCTATTTCCTCTTAATGGTATAATTTGTTCACTTTAAATTCTTTTTCAAGTTCGCGTCGCTGGTCTTTCTTGGCGATGCTTTCTCTCTTATCGTACTTCTTTTTACCTTTACAAAGACCAACCTTTACTTTTACCAGATTGCCCTTCAGATATATCTGAAGAGGTATCAGGGTGTAGCCTTCAACCGAAAGGGCTCCTATCAGCTTCCTGATTTCTGTTTTATTTAGAAGCAGTTTCCTGGTTCTTAGAGGGTCCCTGTTAAATATATTGCCTTTTTCATAGGGGCTTATGTGCATTCCTCTGACGAAAACCTCATTATGATCTATGGTAATGTAGGCTTCCTTTATGGAACACTGGCCCATACGCACGGATTTGACTTCAGTTCCGCACAGAACGATCCCCGCTTCATAGGTATCTTCTATGAAATAGTCATATCCGGCCTTTTTATTATTGGCTATGGTTTTTATTGTTTCTGATGACATTTTAACTCCGTATGTTATTGGCAGGGAGAAAATCTATGGTACGGGTCATTTTATCGGCACCCGTGACAATTATATCGATTTTCTGTCCCAGTTTGTATACTTTACCTGTTCTTTTGGAAAATGCTTTATAGCAGTTTTCATCTGTTTCGAAATAGTCATCTACAATGTCCGAAAACCTTATCATGCCTTCTATGGTATTGGGAAGTTCAACATATACTCCCCACTTTGTGATTCCGCTGATAACACCGGTAAAGCTTTCACCTATGAATCTGCGCATGTATTCGGCTTTCTTCATCTTTTCGGTTTCTCTTTCGGCCTCTTCGGCTCTTCTTTCCGTCCTTGATGAAGAAGCGGCAATACCGGGAAGAATTTCATCATAGTGGCTTATGCGTCCGTTAATGGTACCGTGAAGGTACTCTTTTATTATCCTGTGAATCTGAAGATCCGGATAACGTCTTATGGGCGATGTAAAATGACAATAGTATCTTGCGCAAAGACCGAAATGTCCTGTACATTCAACTGAATATCTGGCCTGTTTCATGCTGCGAAGAGTGAGTTTTCTGATTAATGCTTCATCTTCCTTTCCTTCAGTCATTTTAAGAAGCTTCTGAAGGTCAGTACCGTAAATTCTTTCACCTATGTGGAAATTATAACCGAAGTTTTTAACGAATTCCCTGAGGGTTTCGATTTTCTCAATATCCGGCTCCTCGTGAGTTCTGTAAACAAAAGGAAGTTCCATCCAGTAAAAGGTTTCTGCCACAGTTTCATTGGCAGCAAGCATAAAATCCTCTATGAGTTTTGTTGCATCGTTTCTTTCATGAGGCTTAATATCGATGATTTTACCCTTTTCGTCTATAACAAGCTGACTTTCCGCAAGATCAAAGTCAATGGAGCCTCTTTCTTCTCTTAAGGCTCGTATCTTCCGGCTAAGTTCAAGCATAAGATCAAAGAAAGGAATCAGTGACTCATACTTTTTAAGGGTTTCTTCGTCAGATCTTGTAAGAATGGCATATACATCGGTATAGGACATTCTCTCATTAACATTTACAACGGTTTCTTCGATGGAATGGCCGATAATCTTACCGGATTCGTCGATATCCATAAAGCAGCTTAAGGCAAGTCTGTCTTCGCCCTGGTTAAGAGAGCATATGCCGTTGCTGAGTTTATGCGGAAGCATGGGGATTACCCTGTCTGCAAGATAACAGCTGGTGCCGCGGTTAATTGCTTCCGTATCAAGCGGAGATCCTTCGGTGACATAGTTTGAAACATCGGCAATATGAACTCCCAGATGATAAATACCGCCTTCTTTGCTAAGGGTTATGGCATCATCAAGGTCTTTTGCATCTTCTCCGTCTATGGTTACCGTAAGAAGGTCTCTGATGTCAGTACGGGCTTCTCTGTCAGAATCCGAAATCTCCGATGGAATCGAGGTGTTAACCTGTTCCATAACTTCTTCCGGAAATTCATAGGGAATATCAAGATCCTTAACAATGCTTAATATATCTACTCCCGGATCGTTTACATGACCGATAATCTCGGTAATAACGCCTTCAGGGCTTTTATCGTCGTCTCCGTAATTTATGATTTCACAGACAACTTTCATACCCGAAAGTGCGTCCATGGAATTCTCTTTTCTGACATAGATATCAAAGTTAAGTTTCTGATTGTCCGGTATGACAAAAGAAAAGCTCTTGCTGTTCTTTACTACGCCTACAATACGTTTGATACCATGTTCGATAATCTTTATTACTTTGCCTTCGGCACGTTTTTTCTTATCACCGGAGGTGAAACCTTCGCTGGTGAGCTGAATCATTACAATGTCGCCCTGCATGGCATTAAGAGTGTAACGTTCGGGTATAAAAATATCATCGGATACTTCATCTGCCGGAGTTACAAATCCGAAACCGCGTTCTGTGGCACAGAAAGTTCCTTCGATGGTTCTGGCAGACGAAAGGCCGTAGTAACCATTGGCATCTACAGAAATCAGACCGTCGTTAATCAGACTGTCCAGAATATTGTTAAACTCACTTCTTTCATTTTTGGGCACGCCGACAAAGCCTGCAAGTTCTTTGAACTTCATGGGTTTGATCTTGCCCTCTTTAAATAAAGAGGTGAGCATTTCTTTTCTTCTTAAAGCATCTTCGCTAAGCATTTTACCACCTGAGTATCTCGTCACAAATACTAGAAAAGTATTTGCGCACGTTTATTCCTACAATTATTTAGTATACCAAAATATGGCCCCAAGGTATATAAAAACCAAACAAAAAAGTACTAAACTTATGGTTAAATCATTGACTAAGTCCCACAAAAATCAGTTGGTTTTAAAAACAAAAAAGGCTCCGGATTGACCGGAGCCTTTACATGCTGTAAATTTACCACTTAACGCAAAGAACAACAGATAATACAAAGAAAAGAATTGAAAGTACAACTGTAATCTTTGATAATGTTCCTTCAATGGAACGACCCTTGTTCTTTCCCCAGTAGGTATCGGCAACACCGTTAATTGTGCCGGAAAGACCTTCGCTCTTGCCTTCCTGCATGAGCACGAGGACAACGATGGCTACGCAAACTATCATATAACATACTGTAACAACAGTTCTTAATGTTTCCATAATAATTCTCCTAAATCAAAACTTTGGAAATTATAACACGAAATAACGATGCATGCAAGTATTTTTATTAAGCGTTAACAATCTGACCGAAATCAGGCTTAAGTGAAGCGCCACCGATGAGACCACCATCGATGTTTGGCTTAGCAAGAAGTTCAGCAGCATTTCCGGCATTCATAGAACCGCCGTACTGGATACGAACTGCTTCTGCTGTAGCATCATCATAGAGATCGGCAATTGTCTTACGGATGATACCGCAAACTTCTTCAGCCTGATCAGCTGTTGCTGTTTCGCCTGTACCGATAGCCCAGATTGGCTCGTAAGCAATTACGAGATCCTTAACCTGATCTGCTGCTACATCTGTAAGATCCCACTTGATCTGTCTCTTGATCCACTCTACATAAGTTCCGGCCTTACGAAGTGCAAGGGACTCACCGCAGCAAAGGATTGGCTTAAGACCTGAAGCAAATGCCTTCTTAACCTTTGCATTGATAAGAATATCGTTCTCGCCGAAGATATCTCTTCTCTCGGAATGACCGATGATAATATATTCAACGCCTGCGTCCTTAAGCATAGGAGCAGAAATTTCGCCTGTAAAAGCACCCTTGTCTTCAATGTAGAAGTTTTCAGCACCAACGTGAACGTTTGTACCCTTTACAGCTTCTGCTACAGGAACGATATCGATTGCAGGTACACAGTATACTACATCTACATCATCGTTCTTTACAAGGTCCTTAAGTGTTGCTACAAGTTCTACTGCCTCGCTTGGAGTCTTGTTCATCTTCCAGTTTCCGGCAATTATTCTTCTTCTTGACATAATTTACTCCTTGATATTATTTATCATCTGCTGCATATACACCC
>CACYBJ010000239.1 GCA_902772565.1 uncultured Lachnospiraceae bacterium
ACTACCGTATTCGGCAACAAGGTCTTCTTCAAGCACAATGGTTCCAAGATCGGCTTCTTCCGAATCATAGATAGCCTCTGCAAAATCATCCCAATCGGAATATTCTTTCCAGACAGCCTTAAAGGTAGTATCTTCTGTAATCGGATAGAAAGCAAAACTTGGGATGATCTCATCTCCGCCGTTTACCTGATATCCACCGAATACTTTGTTTTCCGGCAGTTGGAAAATATTTTCCACAGGAATATCTTCATCAACATAGAATCCGGTATTCACATATAACGTATAAGTTGTCTGCCCTTCCTCTGAGAATTTAACCTTCTGTCCGTCACCGTCAAGTGTGACACACGGCTTGTTCTTATAAACAGCAGTAAACGTAAGACCTTCCTCAGGAAGATACATATCATCGGGAGCGTATTCCCTTTCACCGTCTGACCAATACTCTAGTTCTATATTTGGATCGGGAGATTCAAATATAGATTCAAAATCCGGAAAAGTGTTGTATGCACCTTCTTTTGCGTTTATAACCACTTGGTTATCCTCGGTTGCTTTAAATGTTACGGGAACAGCATCAACCACTGTCAGTTTCACATTAAATCCGGGATAAGTAATAGAACCATCGGAATGAAAATAAACTGTCATGGTATTTGTAAACAAACGCCACTCAATATCACTTTTTCCGCAGTAGCCTTCACTATAACTGTAAGGAAGACTTTCCTGATTCTCGTACAAACCATCATAGAAGCACAGATAATCATAGTTGTTTTCTGAGTTTGTCGTTCCCGATACTTCAATGGCTTTTCCTTCAGGGATAGTGATCTGCAGAAAGTCATTGCTTCCGCTCTGATAATCACTTCCCGAACCACCGTTGTCATAGAGACTGACAGAATAGCCCACTTCTTTTTGAGACAGATCAAGGCTAAGCACCTCACCAAAGCTCATGTTTACATAATCCCCGTCATCGCCCGCAATCGGTGTAACACCGGTAACATCGCTTTCGGCCAAGACGGATGTCGGCAACATACCAACGACCAGCGCGGCCGAGAGAATTGATGCCGTAATCTTGGTTAGAAATTTTTTATTCATGTTCCCTCCTAAATAATAATAGTAGATAAAATCCCTATTTATGATTATAAGGGCACAATTACAATTAAGGCAATGTTTTAATATTGTTTTTACAACTTTTCAAAAAACAATCCGTTTTCCGTCGTTATATATTGCAAAAAAAGGAACAGGCACTAAACCTGTTCCTTTTAAACTTGAATTATTCAACACTACTTAGGATCAATGATATTCATTGCGTAAGCATCGCTGATAAGTGATGGTCCGCCAAGAACGAAACCTTCGGTTATATTAAGTTCATTGTTCTTTGTGTAGTCTGCTGCTACCTTATTCCACTTGTCGTTGTTAAGAGTGAGAATAAGAGGAGTGTCTAATACCTGCGCGAGAGGTCCTGCAGAGAGTCCGTCAGGGAAGTTCTCAGAGTAGGCAAATACAAGCTCATGAGGCTCATCAAAGAACTTTTCAGCTACTGCAAGAGATGTTTCAAATCTTGTGTCACCCGCTACTCTTTCGGTTGTTCCGTAGGCAGCAAGTTCAGATTCAATAGTTTCGGAAACTGCTCCGGTACCACCGATAAGGTAGAAATTGTTATCTTCGCCAAGGCCGGCAAGATATTCTTTCTGAGTATCGGAAAGCTTCTTGGATACAAGAAGGATTGGCAGTCCCGTTGCAGATGCACTGAGTGAATCCGCAAAATTATCGGCTGTACATACAAGTATGTCAGAGTTCTTTCTTACATCGGACTTCTTAAGAATCTCAAGGTTGGTCTCAAGTCTTCCATTTCCTGCAAGACGCTTAATCCTATAGGTAGTTCCCGCAAGCAATTCCTCGAATTCTTCAGGAACGGCACCTGTTCCGCCAAGAATGTAAACATTTCCGCCGGATACCAGATTGTTCTTAATATAATCGGCTGTCTTGTCATAATTATTCTTTCCTGTAAGAAGAACAGGAGCTTTTCTAACAGCTGCAAGGGAGCTTCCTGCAAGAGCATCAGGGAAGTTTGTTCCGCTGGCAACTATAACAGTATCAAAGTATTTTTCATTGAGTTCCTTCTTGAGTGCTGTAGCCGCATCAAGGGATGTATCAAATCTTGAATCACCATAGACTCTTGTTATTGTTTTTTCATCTGCACCTGCACTACCTACGCGCCATGTATAATAGTTAGGATCGGCTGCCCAGTCTTCCTGGTCGTCAAATTCTTCGGGCTCACCGGAAATTGATATATAAGCTGACTTGTCTTCATTAACCCAGCCTTCAGGATTACTGTGATAGTATCCGCCTTCCAGAATCAGAGTCGGAGCATCTTTAGTTGCCTTATCGGAAAAAGAGAAGTAAGTTGAACCAATGCGAACAGTATCAGATACAGTAACTGACATATCACCGTATTTAATATCGTCCCTTTCAATACCCAGGCCAAAGATTTCAGACTTTCCGGATATTGAGGCCGTTAAATCAAGACAATTATCATCATTTTCAAAGCATACATAATCGTCCACTCTGGTATCCTTGATACTGATATCTCCGCTTGAAGCATAAACTTCGCCGTTCACAACGGCTCCGTCAAATTCAACAGTATCATTGGTATATACCTCTATGCTACCAAAAACAGTTCCCGAACATTTAACAGTTCCCGAACATTTAAGCATACCCTCGGAATCGCCTACAAGACAAATTGCACCACGTTCCATACCATAATAATAATCCTGTTCAGTCATGCTGAAAGTACCCTGAATATCAAGGGTATGACCGTTAAGAAATACGTCAAAACCATTGCCTGTATAGAACAACTCAACGGTCTCATCCTTTCCGATTGTTGCATCCTTTAATAGAAAAACTCCTGTCAAATTGGTATCATAATCTTCACAATCCACAGGTATGATTCTATCCTTAATATCCTCAATATCGACCTGACGAAGGAAATCGCCATCGGCATTCTTAAGTGCTTCTTCAAAAGTAGGGAATAAAACCATTGAATATGGTATATCCTCCCAGTCAGCAATATTTCCTTCGATATCGTCTACATAACATACATCACAAATACCTGCTTCAAAGAATTTAGTAAGGTCAAATTCGAACTTTACTCCTCCTGTTAGAGGGCATCTGAGACCGCCGCCGATAATACTGCCGGTTCCTTTGGAATCAGAGAAATACAGTTCACCTTCAACGTTTATCATAAGACCGTTGTTTAATGCCACATTGGTGCCATCAATAGTGTGTCCGTTAAGATCAATTAAAACCTCTAATCCCTCGGGGATCTCAATAATACTACTTCCGTTGCTGCTTATTAAATCCTCATCCAGAACAATTTCCAGAGAATCCACAGAATCCTCATCTGTGGTCGCAATAAGTTCGGCAATTTCATCCCATGCGGATTTTTCATTCCAGACAGCGGTAAATGTTGTGTCTTCCCAAATGCAATACTCTTCGCCGGCATATACCTTTTTATCGGCATCATCATTTATAATCCATCCGTCGGACACATAACCTTCCGGAGTATTAAATATATCAGACGGATCAGCTAAAGCAAACGTTTCTCCCGAATACATATGAAAGTTATCGGAGTCGCCGTCATTAAGATAAGCTACAGCATTTTTTTCATTTGTTACAGCGGTGAGAGTTGACTCACCGTATACCATATAATGGTCTCCGGGTTTATACTCTCCGCTGCCATCAGTCCAGTACTTGACTTCATCGTCTGTAGACAGTCCTGTCCAATTATAATAATCCTGAATCTCATAAGGATAGTTATCTGGCACTGTTAACTCTTGCTTCTGGTCTCCGCAGATCAGAGTGAGTGATGCTGCAGTAAGAATCGTAAAACTCAGCGAAAAGCCACCCTTCTGAACGGAACGGTCGGATTTAAATCTGACTGTCACATCGCCGCTTGATATAAGATTATTAATCTCGGTATCTCCATCATAATAATCATCTCCCAACGAAGGAGCACCTGTACTGTCTCCGTCATATAAATACAGCACGTCCCAGCTTTTTTCAATATTCATATCTCCGTTTATAAGGAGTAGCGTACCCTCCGGAACCTTGACCGTAAGGATGTCATCAGAGTAGTTCTCATATACTCCGTTTTCTCCTCCGTTATCATATACAGTAAAGGAATAACCCTCTTTCTTATCTGTCAGATCCAGAGTTATGGACTCCGTATACTCCATATCAATAGAGTAACCGGTTTCATCCCCGGGTTTAACAGGGTCGTTTTCCGCCAGTGCGCTAACCGGCAAGGTACCGGCAATCATTGCTGCCGACAACAGACACGCCGTTGCTTTTGTTAAAAATCTTTTATTCATGTTCCCTCCTAAATAATAATAGTAGATATAAATCCCTATTTATAATTATAAGGGCACAAATACAATTAAGGCAATGTTTTTATTGCTTTTACAACTTTTCAAAAAACATTCCGTTTTCTGTCGGTATATATTACAAAAAAAGAACAGGTTTTAAACCTGTTCTTTCAAAACTCTCCGTTATGTGAATCAGTGCTCTTCAAGCTTAACCATTCTTTCGTGAAGAACTTCTTCGTAAACCTTAAGACAGTTCTCGGCAAATGCATGGACTGAGAAAGATTTTTCCATGGTCTTTCTGGCTTCGGCTCCCAGTCGCTTTCTTTCCTCGGGATTATTGATGAGCATTTCGAGTATGTTCATGAACTCTTCCCTGTCACTGAAAGTATAGCCGTTTTTCCCGTACTCAACCACGTCATCAAGGCACTCGTCTTTTTTGCATAAAAGAGGCAGCCCCGATGCCATGGCCTCCATGTAGGTAAGCCCCTGGGTTTCTGAATTGGAAGCACTGACAAAGATGTCTCCGCTTCTGTAATAGTCGGCAATCTCTTTGTTTTTAACCATGCCGGCAAAAATAACACGTTCTGTCAGATTACGTTTTATTACTTCGTCCTCCAGAACATCCTGATAAGGACCACCGCCTACGATGAGCATTCTGATTCCGCCGGTCCTTTTATCCTTAAGAAACTCGAGGATTTCTTCTACGTTCTTCTCTTTTGCAAGACGGCCTATATAAATGATCAGGCACTCATCCTGAGC
>CACYBJ010000240.1 GCA_902772565.1 uncultured Lachnospiraceae bacterium
CTCTTCGAAGCAATACTGCGTACCGTAATAAAGTCTTATGGTACCGTTATCGTTAATTACCGCAGGATCGAAAAGCACATAGCGCATAAACGGCGTACCGTCTTCGTTTCTGACAAATCCGAGGAACTCATAGGGACCTGCCGGAGAATCAGAGACTGCGACGCTTAAGGGTCCGATGTAGCCGCCGATGCCGTATTTGCCGCTCATGCCGTAATAAAGATAAAACTTTCCGTCATTACCCTGTACGACGTCCGGAGCGTACATGTGAAGATACTTTATTACCTCACCTTCGGTATCTCCTCCGGTGCCGCCGGCACGCCTTACCACCGGCACTTCCGCGCCGTACTGTGGATCCTGCTCTGCCCGGTAGATAACGCCTTCGTAACGCCAGTCCGTAAGATCGTTTACCGGCGCCGAATAAGTTACATAGTCCAGCATGCAAAAAGTTTCGCCGCCCTCCTTATCATGGGAACCGAAAATGTAAACCCTGTCACCGAATACGTGGGGTTCACCGTCGGGCACACATTCTCCGAGAGGCAAAAATGGATTATATACCTGTTTTTTCATTTCAATCACCTTATATCTGCAAACTATACATCCCGTCTGACACTATTGAAACAGATTTTTCAAAGATTCATAGTTTTGTGTCACTCTGTCATATTCCGACTCATACTTAGCCAATGCGGAGACATAGGCGGTATTTGCCGATTTCAGGGCTGCATCTGCCGCACTCTTTTGAGCAGTGTATGTTGTAATTTTCGTCTGTGCGGTGGAAATATTTCCTTTGGTAGTGTTGTAATAATTTATGAAATCATTGTAGTAGGTAGTAGCATTCACACCTGCGCCAAAGTACGCGTGAGCATCCGTATCCATGGCATATGTCGTTCCGTATGTAGGATGCAGATTGGAAAACGCCATGGCAGTCGGGCCCTTTCCTGCACTTAAAATGTTGGTGTAATGGCCGGTTTGTTTACCGTTGTTGGTCTGATAATTAATCTTTTCTTCGGTATACCATCCATAAAACGGGCCTTCCGCAACCGAAGTATTTGTTCTCGAATCGGTATAGCCCCAGGCCAGGTTTTCGTTCATCCTGTAGGCACCTGCGTGTCCTATATTATTTGCCGCCCAGTTGGCGTTTAGTATAGCCACTGCCCAGACAGAATCATTGGTCGTTACCGGGGCCAGGCCTTCCATGGCTCTTACTTCATTAAGTTCCATAAGCCATTCAATTCCCCGACGCATCATTTCAAGATGTGCCGCATTGCCTGTTGCCACTACACCGTTACTGTAGGCACTTGTAGTATAGGAATCAAATCCCGAAGGCTTGGTTCCGACACCTGTTGTATTGGTACCGTTAAGAATCTTGAGGGCTGTGGTAGAACCTCTCTTTTCAAAATAAGAAAAGGCCCCTCCGTTATACTGTGCTACCGCAGAAGTATATTCCGATCTGGCATTTGTCAGATTGCTTGCTGCGGTATTTACGGAAGATAACGCATTTTGATAGGTCGCATATGTGGATTCTTTTTTCTGCTTTAAAACGGAAAGATAGGAATCAACCTGTTTTCCGATAGCGGTCAGATCGGCACCAAAAATAAAGTCCGCCGTATCTTTGTTTACGAGTGCTTCGCCTCCGATAACATAACCGCCGGTAATTGCCTTAAGACCGAGAGCGATAAAACCATTGCTGCTGTAAGAAAGTCTCCAGCTCGCAAGATCTATTTTTATAGCATCATTATTGGCAGCCAAAAGCAAAGCACAATTATTTATTTGTGCAAGAGGTCCCGCTGCAAGTCCGTCCGGGAAATTCTGACCGTAGCAGATTACCGTCTTTTCGGACTGCTGGAAGTAGGTAGCAATCTTGCGTGAAGTTTCATAACGGTCAACACCTTCAAACCTCATAACACTGTACTTACTTGCAAGCGTACTGTAGATAGTATTGTTTACTGCTCCGCTGCCGCCTGCTACAAGAACGAACGAAGGCTTGATTGTGTTTAAGAAGGCTGTCTGGCTGTCCCTTAATGCTCCCCCTACCAAAAGTATGGGGAAGCCTGTTGCGGACGCACTTAAGGAATCGGCATAGTTTCCGGCGGTTGCGACAACAATATCGCTTCCCGAAGGAACTCCTGCTTCTTCCAGTATGGCCAGATTTGTTTCGTATCTGTCGGATCCGGAAAGTCTCCTGACTCTGAATGATTTTCCGGAATTCTTGAGAATGCTTTCCGTGTCTCCCGATACTGCAGATGTTCCGCCGATCAGATAAACGGTTGCATTTGCCGCACAGTTACTTGTAATATAGCCGGTTATTTTTTCGGTAATCGTACTGTTTGGATTTGTAAGAAGAATCGGTGCATTGTCCTTTCTTGCGGAAAGATAACTTGCCGCAAGCGCATCCGGGAAGTTTCTTCCGTCCGAAACTATAATGTAATTAAAGAGTTTATTACCCTTCTGTGATTTGATAGTGTTGGCGATCTGAATAGCCGTATCATAACGGTCCGCTCCGTAAATTCGCGTATAACTTGCCGTAGCGGCAGATGCCTCCGGCACTATTTCAACCGAGTTTTCCTGCACTGCCACGATTCCGCATAACAGTCCGGCAGCCACAATCAGACTGAGAACGATAGATGTAATCCTTTTATATTTCATAGGTGCTCCTTTTTGCAAACCCGCAATATCCGACCGTCGGATATTTTCAGAAAAATTATATCATATACCATATTATAAATCGATACGGATTCCCGCAAAAAAAAAGCGTAGCAGCCATCACAGCTGCTACGCCAAAATTCAAAATCTTATAATTAGATTTCCTCGCCCTTTTCAAGTGCAAGTGTCTTTGTTGTGAGATCGCAAACCTCAGCAGGTCCGTAGTACTGAATTGCACCCGGATATGTGAATGCAGTCTCAACTGCCCACTCATCTCTGTGTGCTGCAAAGTACTTGAACGGAGCACCGTCAAGTTCAACGAGAGCCTTTCTGATAACAGGCTTGAACTCACCGTTTCTTCTTTCGATGTTCATCATCTTTGTGATAGGCATACCACCGGCAACCCATTCCTCAGCAGGCTTTGAAAGGTTTGAAACCTTTGAAAGGTAACCTGTGTAACCGTACTGGATAAGCATGAATGCGTTGTATCCGAGTGAGTAGCAGTAATCAGCATCGAAGTTTGAAGGGAATGCGCATCTGCCTTCATAACCGAAGAAGTGATGAAGTGCGGAGAACTTACCGTTGTATGTTCCTGCTGCCTTTCTCTCTGCAAGCTTAGCAGCTACGAGACCGGACATGAGCTTCTCTGACTCGATAAGAGATACCTGTACGTTACCGTGAGGATCTCTCTCAAGGAAGAGCTGCTGCTGAATAAGTGTA
>CACYBJ010000241.1 GCA_902772565.1 uncultured Lachnospiraceae bacterium
GCAACGATGTTGATAACATCGAGAGAGCTAAGTCCGAGATCGTCAACCAATGCGCTGTCCATGGTGATCTCGCTTGATCCGTCCACATACTCGCTTAAAATTTCTACTGTTCTGTCAAACATATTTATTACCTCCGGTTTTTAAATTTCTATTTGAGCCACCCCGGGCAAGTTCTACTGAGGGATATTCTTGTATCTTATTATCTTCTTGCTTGTATTCTTGATAAACTCTTCATCACGAAGCTTTACAGCCGCGATCTGCTTATAGGCCGGACGGCCCTCGTTTACCTTTGCCATAAGTTGATCAAAATATTCCTGATTGCCCATGAATTTTTCCTCGGGGAAGATTTCCGCGATTATCTTAGAGTCCTTTTCATATACAAGCACTTCATTTACGCCCGGATCGATCTGGAAGTCATTTTCCAGCTCCTCGGGAGAAATATTCTCACCGTTGCTTAGGATTATCAGGTTTTTCTTTCTTCCGGTAAGGAAAAGGAAGCCATCCTCATCGACATGTCCGAGGTCGCCCGTCGAATACCAGCCGTCATTTATTACCTCAGCCGTAGCTTCCGGGTCATTATAGTAACCCTGCATTCTTACGGTGCCCCTAAACTGTACCTCACCGTCCTCCGAAATCCTTGTTTCGGTTCCGTGTATTACCTGGCCGACGCTTCCGTCCTTCTTAAAATAGTTACGGTTTATCGCAACGCACGGAGAACATTCCGTGGTGCCGTAACCGTTCAGTATCTCAATGCCGAATTTTCTGAATTCCTTTACATAGAAAGGATTGAGAGGTGCACCGCCGCTGATGATATATTTAAGATTTCCGCCAAAGGTTTTAAGTATTTCCTTGAAAATCTTGCGTCTCTTGTCAATTCCTATTTTAAGCAACGCCTGGCTGAGCTTAACGCCTCTTGCCACTCTCTTTGCCTGGCCGCTCTTCTCGATGCCCTCCGAAAGACGTTTATAAAATGTTTCGATAAACAAGGGAACCATCATCATTACATCCGGTTTTGATTCAAGGATGTCCTCCTTCACTCTCTTAAGGCTCTTATTAAGGAATATGGTAACACCGTAATTATAGGCCATGAGAGTTGCAACGTTAAGGCCGAAGGTATGATGGAAAGGAAGAACCACGAGGGTGGATTTTCCTTCAGGATCAAACATTGCGGAAGCCTCACTTATCTCCGACACAATATTACCGTGACTTAAGACCACACCCTTACTCTTTCCGGAAGTTCCCGAAGTAAAGAAAATGGCTGCCGTTTCATCTTTGTCAGGCTTTAAAAGTTCGACATCCTCGCTTTCGCCTGCCGCAGCATTCTGTAGCTCCTTAAGAGTCATCACCTGTACGCCCTCTGCATTTTCAACCAGGTCGCTATAGGTTTTTGAAACAAAAACCTTGCCGGCATCAGCCTTCTTTAGAAGCCATTCAACTTCTGCAGCCGGAAGTTCCTTGTCGATAGGCACTGCCACGTTTCCCGTGGTAAGCGCTCCAAGGAACGCAAGCAGCCATTCATAGGAATTTTCACCGATAATGGCAATGTGGTTGCCGCTTCCGTAGTTTTTGCTGATCCATGACGCAGTTTTCTTCACCTCATGGTAAACCTGCCCATAGGTCCTTTCCTCAATGCCGTCACGTCCTTTTCTGTATCTTATGGCAATATCATCAGGACATTTTTCCAGTTTTATTTCAAGCATTTCAGCAAGACTGCCGATCCTCGGTGCAATTTCATATAAAGGATATGCTTTGTTTTTCATATTACTATGCCTTCGCTTTCTTTTTCTTCTTTTTCTTTATGGTCGTAATCTTAAGCAAAAACTTCATCAGCTTCATGCCGTGCTTGGTTGCAACATATATGCAGACAGCTGTGACCAGGGCTACGCTTCCGATATACCATCCGATGCCAAAGCACTTTTCGGGCGCTCCGGCAATTGTCAGTCCGTAGAATATCCACGCGATGATTATCCACTGCATCATATAGAAAGGAATGATGAATGCCGAGATACGGAGCATGAATTCCATAAATTTTGACGAACCGATTGCCTTGCAGAGATAATAGGTAATGCTGATAAGGAAAAGTGCAAGGCTAAGTAACAGAACCACATTCGGAAGGTCGGTTATATAATCATTTGCGGGTGAAACAAGTGCCTTCTCTATATTTATTTCACGGTCCCAGAGAAATACGGTAAACGATGCAAAAAGCACTGCCGAGAAGTCCATCACACGTTTCATGATGTTTTCTCTCTGCACCTCGTCCGACTTCTTAAGAATCTCCCCGAGAAGTATTCCGACACTCGGGAAAATTGCCCATGAAAGAAGCGGGAAGCAGCTGGTCTCATTGACATATACAAAGTTGCCGAGTATCGAAGCTACGATGTGGTTTGTAACATGCCGGTTCGTTATCGGGGTTAAAAGCGTATTGGCCGTCAGAGTCAGCACGCTTATCATCAAAAGTCCCGGTGTCTGTATCTTGAGCCTCTTCAGAATCGAATAGAATATAAAGAAAAAGCCCACGAAATAGTAGATGTCGGACTGCAGACAGTAATCCATGTCATCTATAAGATGTGTATGTATCGTCAGTGCCTGGACGACACCCGGGATAAACCATCTGATGACATTCAGTATAGCACCGATAAGAAGGAACTGTATTCCGTTCCTCATTATGCCGTCCGGAGGAGTCTTTCCGCCTCCGATTCCGAAGCCCATGCATATCATGAACACGGACGGTCCGAAGGCACATAATCCTATGATAAGGGTGCCGAAATCATACAGTCCCTTACTTGCGAAGCCGCCTTCGATTGCTTCCTCCATTACATGTACTGCCGGAAGC
>CACYBJ010000242.1 GCA_902772565.1 uncultured Lachnospiraceae bacterium
AGCTTGATAAGGCAAATGCTTCGGAAATCACCATCAAAACCGAAACCGGTGATGTAACGGGTACTGTTGCACATGACATGGTATTCCATACAAAAACCGAAACCGGTGACGTAAACGTTCCGAATTCAATCGATGGCGGACTTTGCGACATCACAACCGATACAGGAGATATCAATCTCAAAATTGCAAACTGATAAATGTCGGGCGGCAGGGCTAATACCCTGCCGTTCGGCGTTTCTATGGTATAAGCCTGAGTTAGTCGCGATGCTTTTTGGTATAATTCGTATGAAATGTGGGCTTGTCAGTTAGTGGGCAGAATTTGGTACATCACAGGGTGTATAATTCAGATGAACCCGCAAAAAACGAGCGCCGGTCCCGACGGACATATATAATGCAGACAACAAAGGTTTAGGCGGGTATCATTTGTCGACACGTAAATCACTTATTATTAAGGAGGTCACATGGCGGTATATGCTGTATCTGACATTCACGGACAGTACGAAAAGTTTATGGATATTCTTGAGCAGATCGACCTTAAGGAGACCGATACCCTTTACGTACTGGGAGATGTTATCGACCGCGGCCCGGAACCCATGAAGGTGTTCTTTGAAATGATGAAACATAAAAACATCATTCCTCTCATAGGTAACCATGAACTGATGGGGGTGGGCTGCATGAAAAGACTTCACGAGGGGAAGCTTCATTATGATGGCTTCCCGGCGATGCATGAAGATCTTTCATTGTTCGAATGGCTTCATAACGGCGCCGACCCTACCATAGAGACCTTTATGGCTCTTTCGGCAGATGATCGTGAGCGCATACTTTCCTACATGTATGAGTTCCGTCCTTTTGAGGAAATAAATGTGGGCGGCAGGGATTTTGTGCTTGTGCATGCGGGGCTCGGAGGATTCCGCCCCGACAAAGAACTGCCGGACTACAGTCTGATGGAGCTGGTCTGGGAAAGGCCGGACTTCGCCGGGAAATACTATGACGACAGAACGGTAATACTGGGGCACACGCCGACTCAGTATCTGCACATGTTTATGAAACCGGGTTCGGGCCTTACTGTGGTGCCGGGCAGGATTTTCCACGGAAGGAATCTGGTTAATATTGACTGCGGTGCCGGAAGGGGCGACAATCTGGCTGCCATAAGGCTTGATGATATGAAGGAGTACTACTCCAGGGTATAAAAAATCCCGAATGCATTTCGCATTCGGGATACTTTTTTGGAATTTCTTTTGGAATTACTTATTTTCCTTCACGTAAATGTTGTAGGAATCGAAATCACCTTCAAGTTCGTTCCAGTCTACACCGTCCTTATCTGCCTCAAGAAGCATTCCTACCACACCGTACTTAAGTGAAGGTGCATACTTCTTAAGAAGAGGAGCCTGCGCTTTGTCGGCATCCTTTCTGATCTGTTCGCCGGCAGCGGCAAGTCCTGCTGCAAGGCTTACAGAAATCAATACTGCAATAACGCTGAGGACAATGCTTACAACTCCGCCTGCACCGGTATTCTTTCTTTTACGAATCGCAAAAAGAACGGAAAGTACGGCAAATACTGCTGTTACAGCAAGTCCGATGTATCCGAAAAGAAGTGTTCCGAATAAACCAGCCAAGATGGCAAGAATCATGAATAATACTGACATAACTAAACCTCCCTGAAATAATTGTTATTTATCAGAAATCAAGCTCTTTGTGCTTGAAAATCTGTATGGTAAGTATCATTGGCAGGATAACATAGCAGCCGATGAGGAGTGAGCCCCACATGAAGCGCTTGGCATCTGCCAAAGATGTGTCGAAAAGACTTGAATACATTCCGTCGATGGTGATGGCAGCGATGGAAATATCGTGCTTTCTGAGTATCGGAAGCATGTCGATTCCGGAAAATACCAGAGTGAAGGCACTGGTTACAAGGAGAATGTATGCTACAAGTCCGAGAGTGCCGTTCTGTGTAAAGTATACGAAAATCATGGCAAATGCGCAATAGCACATTGAGAGCAGCAAATCTCTCCAGAGTCTTTCGGTTATGTGTACCATTGTATCCATATCTACGCCGATTGCGGCACCAAGCAGGAATACGAATGCGGTAAAGATGATATAGACCTCAACAAAGGTAAGAAGAAACTCAAAGAATCTGATGAGTATCATCTTGGTTCTGGAAACGCCGTAACCGATGGATACCTGCATGGAGCGGCTCTTGAAGTCGTCGCTGAATACTGCGTTAAATACCGGAATACCGATGAGCAGGGTATTCAGACCGAGTATCATGTTTAAGGATGTTGTATAGAGGGCGGAGTTGTCGCCCTTAAGAACGTTGGCTCCGATAAGTGCCGTGAAAAGAATGCACAGACCGAGAGTAAGAAGAGTCATGATAATAAGTGACTTCTTACGCTGTACTCTTAAAAGGTCAGCTTTTATACTGTTAAGCATTTTCGCCACCTCCTATCAGTTCGAAATAGTACTCTTCGAGAGATGCCTTGGTCTGGGAAATACCTTTGACATTGATGCCGTTGTCGGCAAGCACTTTCTTGGCTGCTTCCACGTCGGCATCTGCCACTTCGATGGAAGTGACGCCCTGCATTTCGTGGAAATCCGCCTCGGTAAGTTCCTTCATGAGAACGCCCTCGTGAATGATTCCGAATCGGTGAGCGGTGTTTTCCAGCTCTCCGAGGATATGAGAGGATACGATAATGGTTTTTCCGTGCTCCTCGTTGATTCTCTTGATAATGTTACGGATGTCTACGATGCCCTGGGGGTCAAGTCCGTTGGTGGGCTCGTCAAGGATAAGAAGATCCGGGTTTCCAAGCATTGCGTTGGCAAGACCCAGTCTCTGCTTCATACCGAGGGAGTATTTGCCGGCAGGTGTTTTTGCCGCTCTCTCGTCAAGACCTACGATTTCAAGAACGCGGTCAACCTCGCTCTTGTCTGTGATTCCCTTGATTCTTCTGAAATAGTTGAGGTTCTCTCTTCCGCTTAAGTAAGCGTAGAAGTTGGAACCTACAAGGAAACCGATACGGTTTCTGTTTTTACGGTTTTCATACTCGTTCTTGCCGTCGAAAACGGATACTTTTCCGCTGTTGAACTCGGAAAGGCCGAGCAGGATTTTGAAAAGAGTGGTTTTACCGGCACCGTTTTTACCGATAAGACCGTAGATGTCGCCCTGTTTAACGTGCATATTCACGCC
>CACYBJ010000243.1 GCA_902772565.1 uncultured Lachnospiraceae bacterium
AAACTTGAGAGCCACGCCATTCAAAGTCCACTTCGTGGAGGCGTGGCCTACGTGCTGCAAAGTTTTCATAGAAAACTTTACACCACCTTCACCGAAGTGTCCGGTGATTAGTTAAATATCGGCCCCGATTCAGGGCCGATATAAATATTAATTGGTTGTAGCAATCATGTCAACCATAGCCCAATGCGGATTGTCTTCTCCGTCATCGGAGTCATCATAGTAAACATAGAAGAAGGTTGAATCTACGGTTTCTACACTGTTAACCTTTGTTCTTCTGAGATACATGTTCTTGTTGAAAGAAATGTGGCAGGAGAAGCAGGTATCTGTGTACTTAACGTACTGATCCACAACTATGTCACTGAACTTAGGATCGAGACATGAATGGTCTGATATGAAAGTGATATCAGGACTTGTTGAGTAATCTGCAGCAAGGTTGTAATAGTAAGAATCTACAATGAGTTCTTTCTGCATGGTCTTAACACCGTATGCACCCTCACCTGCAAGGTCTCTTGTAATAAAGTCTTCCCAATCCTGTGCAATCTTAAGAGCCGTAGCCTTAAGATCCTCAGGAATCTCACCTGTTTCAAATACGGAAGATACATCCACAGAAACGTTTCCGGACTCATCCGGAGTAACTGCAATTTCAGTGCCGTCTGCCTTGAACACCTTGATTTCAGGTGTGTTTACAAGTCCCTTTACTTCGTAAACATCTGTTGCAGGAAGATCAACATACTCTGCAACATACTGGAACTTAGTATCGGTAATACCGGCCTGGGTCTTGTATGTATCGTCAACCGCAACTCCGTTAATGGTTACGGAACAGGTGCTCGGAATACTTACTTTGTAATTGTTAAGCATGATTTCGCCTACGGGAGCTACGCCTTTGACCTTCCAGTCAGTAACTTTAAGGAGACCGAAGATAACTCTCGGATTCTCGGACTGAAGAGTCATTTTGGCAATCATCTTGTCGCCGTCATAAATATCATAGACGGGAGCCTGAGTATCGTAGCTGGCCTTATCAAGTTCATACTTAAGTGAAGCAGGCTTACCGATTTCCGCAAGCCATGCATTAAGAAGTACGTCCGGTGCTTCGAAAGGAGTCGATGTGGCAGAAATATCAATGGTCTTTGATGCGGTTCCGTCACTGATGCTCTTTCTGAAATCTTCCACAAATCCCGCAATGGCATTGTCTGCCTGGGATGCCTCATACTGCTTTAAGCACTTTTCGGTATATAAAAGGAATATGATTCCAAGTATCAAAAGAACGCCTGCATAGGCGGCAAAGAGTTTCCAGAACAGTTTGCTCTTCTTTGGCTTGTCTCCGTTTACAGGTCCTCCCGGACGACGCGTATTCTGAGGTCTTGCCGGACGTGTGGCTGCGCCTCTGCCTGTGTTTCTTCCCGGTACGGGACGTCCCGACTGAGGTCTTGCTCCGGCAGATGCAGGCCTTGTGCCAGCCGGTCTTGTACCCGCTGCCGCTGGTCTTTCTCCTGCAGTTCTGTTTCCTGCCGTCTGAGGTCTTGCCCCTGCTGACTGAGGTCTGGTGCCCGATCCTGCAGGTCTTGCTCCCGCAGGTCTGTTTCCGCTGTTAGGTCTTACTCCCGCAGGTCTGTTTCCTGTAGCAGCAGTTCTGTTACCTGTTCCCGCAGGTCTGTTTCCTGCTGACTGAGGTCTTGTTCCCGATCCTGCAGGTCTTGTTCCGGCAGAGGCAGGTCTCGTTCCGGTAGGTCTATTTCCTGCCGACTGAGGTCTGGTACCGGATCCTGCAGGCCTTGCTCCCGCAGGTCTGTTTCCGCTGTTGGGTCTCGCAGCTGTTCTTCCGCCTGTAGCTATGGAATCATATTCACTTAATTCCTTCTTGGCCCAGGCATCCATCTCTGCTCCGGCAGATGCTCTCACACGGCTGTTTACAGCCCTGTTTCCGCTCTGCATATTGCTTCTTATGCGTCTTCTCTTCTCCAGTTCCTCAGCGCTTAGGTTGAAGTTGCCCGAAGAAGAATTATTTGTATTTACATCGTAAAAATTATCGTTATCCATGGTTACCTCCTACTGTACTACGAAAGCTGTAGGCAGCTTCCATGATGAATTCTTGTAATAGAAAGTAACGCTGGTCATCTCGTATGAACCGTTATAGTACATGGTTGATGAGCTGCCGCCGTCAAGGTTGGCTGCGTTGATTGCACCGTACTCAAGCATGATACCGATAAGGTCGGCTGCGGTAGCGCCAAGATGTCCCGAAGCTCCACGTCCGTCTGTTACAAGAAGAAGGATTGCACCGTCTGCTCTCTGACCGATGGCAGTTCTCGGGTTGGCACCGGAGCCCTGACCGTTAAGCTGACGACCTTCGCCGTTAATAACAAGAGGAACGAAATGGTTATTGGAATCGGAGGATTCTTCCTGGAAGGAAACCGCATCTCTGATTCCTGCTTCCGCAACGTAGTTCTTAACATCTTCAATTGTGAAGCCGTTCATATCTTTAATAACAAGAATGTTTTCGTTTGTAAGACCGATAAGGTAGAGTCCTGTAAGACCGGAAGGTGCGTTGTAGGTAATGGTACCGTTCTGAACAACCACACCCATAGGCTGACCGCCCTTGTTACCGGTGGATACGTAAAGACCGCCGTTTACGCCGGCAATACATCCTGCTCCGGTTACGATTTCATCAAGATTCTTTCCGTAGGTAGGCCATCCGTTGTTATAAACCGAACCAACCTTTACCTTGGACGGATCCTGGATGATCATCATCTTTCCGAAGAAGGAACGTCCGGAAATCTCTTCGATTCTGATGCCGTTGGTATCGAATACTTCGTTGGTTGCAACAGGTTCGGGAGTACCGTCACCGTCGCTGTCGTTGGTATTGATCTTAATAAGGTCTTCGTTGATGGTAGTATCCATCTGCTCCATGGTATTTTTGTTTACCACTGCCTGGATATCCTCATCGGAACATACCCATGAAGCAAGGAACTTCAACTGTCCTGTTTCAAGAATGGTTGTAATAAACAGTTCCTTTGCAGCCTCAGAAGGACCGTTACAGCATCTGTAAATTGCAAAGTACAGTGTTCCGACTAACATCACAACTGTTAAGAGAAGCACAAGAAGAGCTCTTCCTACATACTTCAAAACTTTTTTACCCATGTCTCTACAATCTCTCCGTATTCAATAAAATAAACTATCTCTGCCTACTCTTCGGCAGATGCCCTATCCTTTCCCGCAGGAGTCTTAAATACCCATCTCCTCTGGATTTGATAACTTACAACAAAAAGTCCCACATCCACTATCATCTTAATGACGGTAACTGCGAAGCTTCCTTTCTTAAGCCCCAGAAGGCTTATGGAGATTCCGGATACCAGAAGGTAAGACAGAAGCAGCTGGCAGACTGCCAGAGAATAGTATCTTACCAGAGAACTCTTTACGGAAGAATCGGACTTAAATACCACTTTGCGGTTGATCATGTAATTAACTATGGAACTTACCACTCTTGCGCCTGCCGTGGCAATAAAGATTATGGCATTCTCGGAAAGGGAAACCATGTTCTTATCGGTGGCATAACCCAGTCCCATGTTGATCAACGTAAATAATCCGATATCCGTGAAAAAGCACAGTCCGGAACTGATCATATATTTAATAAAGGACGCAAATTTTTTCAAGGAAAAACCTGATGACATTCACGCACCTCTATTTTCTTTTTCCGAAAAGTTCACGACCGATGAACTTAAAAATCACTTTGTAAATCCTGATGGAATCCTTTACAGGATTAAAGTGGGATGATTCGTTGTCATCGATGTAAACAGTATCAATTGTTACTTCATGAACGCCGATACCCAGTTTCTTAAATACCAGAAGCTGTTCGGTTTCATACTCGTAACGTTCACCCTTGATTCTCAGCATATCCTTAAGGTGCTCATAAGGAATGGCTCTGAGTCCGGTCTGAGTATCGGTGATTTTAATGCCGCAAAGCCTGAAAATAAAGCTGGTAAGGTTGTTGCCGAACTTGCTCTTAAAAGGTACTTCCGGCCTTGAAAAATCACGAACGCCAAGGATGATGTCGCCCTTGTGTCCTGCCATGGAATATACACATGCCGCAATATCCTTAGGCAGATGCTGTCCGTCGCCGTCTACGGTGATTACACCGTCTATTCCCGGACGGTTCTTTAAGCAGTACTTAAAGGCCGTTTTCATGGCGCGGCCCTTACCTCTGTTAACGTAATGATGGATTACGGTAACGCCGGGTTTTGCTGCCACTTCCTTAAAGAAAACCTTTTTGTCTTCCGCACTTCCGTCATCAACCACAAGCACGTCGGTAAAACCGTATTCCAAAAGACCGTCGACGGTCTTAACAAGCTTTTCATCGGGATTGTATGAAGGAACAATAACTGTAATCATTATGCGTTTTCTTCTTTCTCTTGTTTATTTGCTGTAACTTTTCCGTAAATCTTATTGCCGACGATGTTAACAACTGTACCGATAATGGTACCGGAAAGAATACCGCAGATAACATCTGTCGGGAAATGAACACCTACATAAAGTCTTGAAATGGCAATCAGGAAAGCAACTGCAATAACCGTAACCGACATCCATTTCTTAGGAAGATTCTTACACATTGCTACGGCAGATGCAAAACTTGCTGCCGCATGTCCTGACGGGAATGAGCCTGCATCTGTCTCTTTGGCAACTTTCCATATAACAAAACCACGGTCTTTAAGTTCTTTAAGATCGTAAGGTCGTGTACGTGCCACCAAAGGTTTAATGATTTCATTGTTTATAATAAGTGAAAGAACCAGAGCACATGCGGAATAAATACCTGCTTTTCTAGTTTTCTTAAAGAAAAGAAGGAGGATTGTAAGGGCAATCCAGGCAAGTCCCTTGTCTCCGAGATGTGTGATATTGGGGAAAATAAGGTCCAAAAATCCGCATCTTATGTGTTCCTGAATGAACATTAAAACATCATTGTCAATACTCAGTAACATTACTCTACTCCCATTATATTGTATTTTCTTTGTATAAGATACCACATTATAGCGGTTTAGTATATTAAAAAAATATTAATTTTTCTATACTTTTATTTACCGAAGTAAATAATCATGCAGAAAACTATGTAATGAAGCGGATAGGCTGCATAAAAAGCAATGCGGAGCCACTTGTTCATCCTGCCGGGAATTTTAACGTAGCGGTCGGCATCTGCCTTCTTCTTTTTGGCCATGCCCGTTCTTTCCTTAAACATTTCCTGCTCGGTCTTTGGCTTTTCGGGCTCTGCCTTCTCTTCCTTATAAAGCATTACCAAGAAGGATCCGATGGCCGCACCCACTATGTAAACCATACCGGAAAACGGAAGCAGTATTACCGCTGCCATAAATGATACCACGGTTCTCGCCGACTTCTTTTCTCTGAAGAAATAGAATATCAGGCTGTATACGAGTATTTCCGTACTTGCCTCGGAAAATGCGGTGAACAACGCAAATCCCAGCACAGTAAGTATGGTAACAATCGCGAAGCTTGTACGCTTTTCCGCAAATTTCTTTCTGTAAATTCCTATGCAGCAGATAAGTAAGAATCCGGCTGTAAGGGACATGAGTCCGCAGGAAAAATAGAGAATATTGGCGGAATCGTAAAGGGTCGCATAGTAGTTCTGGGCTGTGGTTCCCAGTTTGTGTCCTATGTCCGCAATGGCCTTTTCGTAGCGAAAGTCCTTGGAAGACATGTCCACTACCTTTTCACCTGCGGCAGTCATGGATGCGATGTTGGCGCTGATGGCCTTATCGATTTTGTCCATAACCATGTTGGTGTAGTAAAGATAGGCGGACTCGGCTGCAAAAGCAAAGGCCGCAAGACGTACGAAATACATTTTACGGTTGGTTGAATGATAGTATCCTTCCACCATAAGGAAAGTAATTACAGGGATGATCATGGTTCCCAGAATCCTCATGGAGGTAAACGCGAAGTAATACTTTTCACCGTCCACGAAGTAGAGGGAAGCATTACCGGCTATCATGGCTATCACAACCAGAATTTTAAGTGTCAGTCGGTTCATATGGCTTTTCTTTCACTCTGTTTGTCTTTTGCGGAAGCAGGAAGTTCGTCGGCCTTTAAGGTAACTACTATCTCACTGCTGTCCTTCTTTTCGGTTGCGGGTGTTTTTTCTTCCTTGCGGATTTCCGTAACCTTTTCTTTTTTTACCGGAGGTTTTACTGCAACCTTACGGCTTACAAGCACCGCAATACTTCTTCCGGCCACGTTAAGGGTTATGTCCTTAACGGCTTCGCCTTCGGCAACTGCGGTTTTCTCTGTGGAAAACAGAAGTTCCCACTCATAGCCCTTAGGCAGATGCGGAATCTCGTAGGTTTTTTCGTTCCAGTACATGTTAATTGCGAAATAAAAACTCTGATCTTCCGTAGTATGGTCTTTTAAGGCATATGCCCCGCTGTACATGATTCCGATGCAGCGGTTGTAATAATTATAGTCCGGAGCCCATGCGGAAAGGGAATGGAAGGATACATCCGGAATACCTACGCTTAAGTAGTCCGTGTTTCTGTGAGCAACCGCATTATGAAGAACCGGATGCTCTTTACGGATTTTGATCATTCTCTTTATAAATGCCTGAAGTTCCGAATCGGACTTGGTCTTTTTCCAGTTTACCCAGCCGACTTCATTGTCCTGGCAGTAGGCGTTGTTGTTGCCGCCCTGGGAATTGCCCACTTCATCTCCGGCAAAAAGCATTGGCACACCCTGTCCGAGAAGAAGCATGGCCATAGCATTTTTGCGCATACGAAGTCTCAGACTTCTTATTTTGTTGGACTTTGTAGGACCTTCCTCTCCGCAGTTCCAGCTGTAGTTAAGGTCGGTACCGTCCCTGCCCTGCTCTTTATTGGCCATGTTATGCTTAATGTCATAACTGTAAAGGTCGTTAAGAGTAAAACCGTTGTGATCGGTAATGTAATTTACGTTTATGGAGTCTCCGGAGTTATCGGTAAACATTCTGAGTACATCACCGCTCATGCCCTCGTCGCTCTTTAAGAAGCGGCGCATAACAACGGAATATCCGTCATTGTAAACACCCAGAGTCTTGCTGTCGGGCTTGTAGGCTGTGGGATAGATTTCGTTGGTGTTCCAGCCGTTACCGATGAGCTTCGCGCTGGAAAGATGGGGATCACAGGCAATAAGGTTGGAATCTATACAATCCAGATTCAGTTTAAAACCGTCCACGTGATACTCTCTTACCCAGTAACGAAGAGCATCTAACATCATGGAACGGTTGGTTCCTTTCGGAATGCTTACTTCCATTAAGATTTCAATTCCGGCCTTATGGAGTTTCTGAACCATAAGTTTGAATTCTCTGTCAGCCTGCTCGGGGCGGGACGCGTAAGAACTCTTCGGAGCAAAGAAATAATAGGAAGATGTATATCCCCAGTAATTAACTTTTGTCTCGCTGTCCTTTATGTAAGGCAGATCCTCAGGAGAATTTCCCATGGGATCAAGGACCTCGCTATTCTCCGGAATCGCCTGATCTGCATCAATTCTACCATTGTAGAAAGATGATGAGACGAACTCAGGAGCGGAAGGTTCCGGAACGTTGGAATAGATTTCGTTATATTCCATGACCGGCATAAGAAGGATAGCATTTACCCCAAGTTCCTTAAGGTAGGAAATCTTCTCTGCCACGGCTTTATAGGTACCTTTATTGGCTCCGCCGGTGTTCATTGTAAAGCCTCTTACATGGAGTTTGTATATAATCAGATCCCTGAAATCAATGTTGGGACGGATGTCATTTTCCATGCTGCAGGGAGTATCCCATACATAGGCTCTTACAAGCTTGCGGGCTTTTTTGTTTAAATTCTTTCCGTAAACTTCTCTTCCGCTAATCATGTGTGCGTAAGGATCTACGAAAGACACACCCTTTGCTTCATAAAGGTAAGTATATCCCTTCATGTCGAAATTCTTTACGGTAACGGAAAAAATGTTACCGGTCCGAAATCTCTTATCCATTTTAATTGTATAGGCAGGAACCGCATCTGCCTTTTCCTTAAAAAGCTTAAGAAGTACCTCGTCGGTACCGCCTATGGCTACGGAAAAGGTGGTATTCATGCCCGTTTTCTTTACTCCCAGAGACAGACCGTCTCCGGGAATATAGTTCAAATTAATCATCCGCCAATTCTTCCTCTGTGAGTTCACTGATTTTCTGACGCTTACGCGCTCCGGCATCGCTTTCAAGATACTCGTCGTAGGTTGTTATCTTGTCAATAAGCTTGCCGTCAGGAGTGATTTCCATGATTCTGTTCGCAATGGTCTGAACAAACTGGTGATCCTGTGATGTAAAGAGTGCAACGGATGGGTACTTAATCATACCGTTGTTAAGGGCTGTAATGGATTCCATGTCAAGATGGTTGGTAGGCTCATCAAGAATAAGAATGTTGGCGCCCATGAGCATCATCTTGGAAAGCATAACACGAACTCTCTCGCCTCCGGAAAGTACGTTTACAGGCTTCATTCCGTCATCGCCTGTAAAGAGCATTCTTCCGAGGAAACCTCTTACGTAGGTAACATCCTTTTCGGGGGAGAAAGGCATCAGGAAATCCACTATGCTCTCGTCGCCCTTAAAGAGCGGAGTGTTGTCCTTGGGGAAGTAAGCCTGAGTGGTTGTTACACCGAACTTGAAGCTTCCTTCGTCAGGCTCCATCTCGCCTGCAAGAATCTTAAAGAGTGTGGTGGTTGCAAGGGTATTGCTTCCCACAAATGCGACCTTGTCTTCACGTCCCAAAATAAAGCTGATGTTATCGAGAATCTTTACTCCGTCGATGGTCTTGGAAATACCTTCAACGGTAAGTACTTCATTACCGATTTCGCGGTTAGGTCTGAAATCGATGTAAGGATACTTTCTGGAACTTGGTCTGATGTCGTCAAGCTCGATTTTCTCAAGAGCACGCTTTCTTGCGGTAGCCTGCTTGGATTTGGAAGCGTTGGCGGAGAAGCGCTGAATGAACTCCTGAAGTTCCTTAATCTTCTCTTCCTTCTTTCTGTTGGCTTCCTTCATCTGACGGATCATGAGCTGTGATGACTCATACCAGAAATCATAGTTACCGGCATAAAGCTGGATCTTGGCATAATCGATATCCGCAATCTGGGTGCAGACTTTGTTAAGGAAGTATCTGTCGTGAGATACAACGATAACGGTATTTTCGAAGTTGATAAGGAATTCTTCGAGCCAGTTGATTGCATCCAGATCCAAATGGTTGGTAGGCTCGTCGAGAAGAAGGATGTCCGGGTTTCCGAAAAGAGCCTGAGCAAGAAGTACTTTCACCTTCTCGCCGCCGTTAAGTTCCGACATAAGGCTGTAGTGAAGGCTGTCCTCGATTCCGAGACCGTTAAGGAGCTTTTCGGCGTCGGACTCTGCATCGTATCCGCCGAGTTCGGCATATTCAGCCTCAAGTTCCGCTGCCTTAACACCGTCCTCTTCGGAGAAATCCTCTTTCATGTAAAGCGCATCCTTCTCTTTTCCGATGTCATACAGATGTCTGTTACCCATGATTACAGTCTCTAAAACATTGTACTCATCGTACTTGAAGTGATCCTGCTCAAGGAAGGACAGACGCTGTCCCGCAGTAATGATAACTTCACCCTTTGATGGCTCCAGCTTTCCGCTTAAGATTTTAAGGAAGGTGGACTTGCCGGCACCGTTGGCGCCGATAATACCGTAGCAGTTGCCTTCGGTGAATTTAATATTAACGTCTTCGAAAAGAGCTTTCTTTCCGATACGAAGTGTGATATTCG
>CACYBJ010000244.1 GCA_902772565.1 uncultured Lachnospiraceae bacterium
CACGGAAGTTAACAAGGCTTCCGGCAAATACATTATCAGACTTACAATTACAGCCGTATTCATGGCACTGAATATTTCACTGTCATCATTCGGCGTTCCGGTGCCCGGCGGTCACCTTTATCTTTGTGACGTAGCCATTGTACTGGCGGCACTTCTTTTAAATCCTTTCGAGGCATTTGCCGTAGGCGGTATCGGATCCTTCCTGGGAGACCTTATCTTCTATCCGCTCCCCATGTTTGTAACACTTTTCACTCATGGTCTGCAGGCAGTAGCAATTTCTTTAATCTCTCATAAGATTCTTAAGAAAAAACCTGTTCTTTCTTCCATCATCGCCGTTTCGGTGGGCGTTGTGATCATGGTAACAGGCTACACCCTCGGAAAGATTTTCGTCTACAGCACTGTTCATTATGCAATCGTAAGCTTCCCGTATGAAGTTGCACAGGCAACCTTAGGTGCGGTACTCGGTACGATACTTGCATGGAAAGCCGGTGTGAGAAACGCCTATAAAAAGATTATCAGCGATGCCGAATAGTTACGCATCTTAAAACCATATGAAAAGAGCCGCACCAAAAGTGTGGCTCTTTTTCTATTTCTGTTTTTTTCTGTCCTGTGTCTTTTCTTCAAGCAGATTATAGAGTCCGTCCTCGGACAGCACTCCTTTTTTCAGGTAGGTAGGAAGCAGGCCTTTTTCATCTGCCTCAAAATCTCCTTTAAAGCCTGTAGCAAGATACTTTTCAAGGACTTCAATATCTTCTGCCTTGTAAGAACCGTTAAGGACCTTGTTATAAATACTTTCCATGAATTTGACTCTGGCGGCTCTTACGCTGCTTTCATCTACCACTCCGCAAACAGTAATATCCTCCTGCTTTATTTTGTAACACCTGCGTAAAAGATCGTAGGCTTTTTCTTTGTCGGAAAATGTAAAACAAAAGCTCGGATGTATGGTGCTTACCACATAGGTATCTCTCACCTCTGAGCCTTCGGTACAGACCGCAACAAAAATACGAACTTCCCTCAGTTCCGCAATCAAAGGAGCAACCTCATCTTTTATGTCCTCAAGTTTCATAAGAAGAATGTGGCGTTTCTTTCTCTCTTCTCTCTCAGCAGCGATTATGCCGGGAATGGATTTTATTAAGACAAAAACCTGAGGCTCGATCAGTACCAAAAGCGCCAGCCACTTGCAGGGAGTGGTAAGGGCGCCGATTATATAAATAATGGGGCCGATTAACGGAATACCGGAGATAAAATGGTCCGATTTCTTATTGGCAGCCCTTATGAGCACATAGTTATACCAAAAGATAAGTAGTGCCAGCAGAGTACACACATCGAATGTCGGATTAGATTTTATAAATTCAAATACGGTATTCATGCCCTGATTATATCAAATACTTGTAAAGTTGAATACACAAGAAAAACAATCTTAATTAAATATTAAACAACTGCCAAAAAAAGGAATCCGGTTAAGGATTCCTTTTCGTAATTACAGCAGATCGCCGATGTCATATATGAGTTTTTCCGTTTTTTCCCAGCCGAGGCAGGCATCTGTAATGGATTTGCCGTAAACGCCCTCGCCAATCTTCTGGTTGCCGTCTTCAATGTAGCTTTCGGTCATGAAGCCCTTAACCAGGCTGCGAATGTCATCGTTGTGCTTGCATGCATAAAGCACTTCCCTTATGATTCTGGGCTGTTCAAAAGGATTTTTGCCGGAGTTACCGTGGTTTGTATCGATAATTACACCCGGATTCTTGAATTCGCCGCGTGCATAGTCGTCACATAGTCTCTGAAGATCCTCATAATGGTAGTTGGGCTGAGGCTGACCGTGCTTATTGGTGTAACCGCGAAGAATTGCATGAGTATGGTCGTTTCCGTCGGTATGAACCTCCCATCCTCTGTAAATAAAGGTGTGCGGATGCTGAGCTGCCATAATAGCATTCATCATAATTGAATAATCGCCTGAGGTAGGATTCTTCATGCCCACAGGTACGCTGATTCCGCTGGCCACAAGTCTGTGCTGCTGGTCCTCTACACTTCTGGCACCTACCGCAACATAGCCCAAAAGGTCGTCAAGATACTGGTAGTTCTCCGGATAGAGCATTTCATCGGCGCAGGAAAAGCCTGTTTCCGCAACCGCTCTCATGTGAAGTCTTCTTGTGGCAATAATTCCGGCAAACATGTCAGGCTTTCCTTCAGGATTCGGCTGATGCAGCATACCCTTGTAACCCGCGCCCGTTGTTCTGGGCTTATTGGTATAGATTCTCGGTACAAGAAAAATCTTATCCTCCACCTTATCCTGTAATTTACGAAGTCTTGAAATGTAATCAATAACACTGTCTTCATTGTCGGCACTGCAGGGTCCGATAATGAGCAACAACCTCTTATCCTTTCCTTCAAAAATGCGCTTGATCACAGTATTTCTCTCAGTAATGGCCTCGCTCATCTTACCGGTAAGGGGATACATCTCCTTAACTTCCGCCGGCAGAGCCAGTCTTCTTTCAAAATTCATACCCATGGCTTACTCCTTTTCTTAAC
>CACYBJ010000245.1 GCA_902772565.1 uncultured Lachnospiraceae bacterium
ATCTTGTTCCTTTCGCTTTCGTTAAGCTTGGCTACCGGGATTCCCGTCCATTTGGAAATGATCCTTGCAATTTCGTCCTCGGAAACGCTCTCACGAAGCAGGGTGTTTTCCTTCTTCTTAATGGCCTCTTCCTTCTGGGCGATGGCTGCGGTTATCTGTGGAAGCTTGCCGTACTGAAGTTCGGCTGCTCTGTTAAGATCGTAAACCTGCTGGGCCTTTTCTATTTCCTTATTGATTTCATCACGCTCTTCGCGAAGTTTTACGATTTCGTCAACGGCATTCTTTTCATTGTCCCACTGAGCCTTCATTACATCGAACCTGGACTTCTCTTCTGCAATTTCCTTGGTAAGCTCATTGAGACGTTCGCGGCTGAGATTGTCGTCCTCTTTCTTAAGGGCGGCCTCCTCAATCTGCATCTGCATGATTTTTCTGGAAAGTTCGTCCATTTCCGCAGGCATGGAATCAAGTTCCGTTTTTATAAGGGCACATGCCTCATCCACCAGATCGATGGCCTTATCGGGAAGGAACCGGTCGGTGATGTATCTGTTGGAAAGGGTTGCGGCACTCACCAGCGCCGAGTCTGTGATTTTAACGCCATGGAATACTTCATATCTTTCCTTAATGCCTCGCAGTATGGAAATGGTATCTTCCACCGTAGGCTCGTCCACCATTACCGGCTGGAAACGACGCTCAAGAGCGGCATCCTTTTCAATGTACTTTCTGTATTCGTCAAGAGTTGTGGCGCCGATACAGTGCAGTTCACCTCTGGCAAGCATAGGCTTAAGCATGTTTCCGGCATCCATGGAACCTTCGGTCTTTCCGGCACCGACTATGGTATGGATTTCATCGATAAAGAGGATGATTCCGCCCTCCGATGCCTTGACTTCATCAAGCACCGCCTTAAGTCTTTCCTCAAACTCGCCCCGGTATTTGGCACCGGCAAGAAGGGCTCCCATGTCCAGTGAGAAAAGCTTCTTATTCTTGAGGCTTTCCGGAACATCACCACGGACAATTCGCTGGGCAAGTCCTTCAACAACTGCTGTTTTACCTACACCGGGTTCACCGATGAGCACCGGATTATTCTTGGTCTTACGGGAAAGGATTCTGATCACGTGTCTGATTTCCGCATCACGTCCGATTACAGGATCCATTTCACGGGAAGCGGCACGCTCCACAAGATCCACTGCATATTTCGAAAGCGAATCGTAGGTATCCTCCGGATTATCTGTCTGAACACTCTTGTTTCCCCTTACACCGCTAAGGGCTTCAAGGAATCTCTTAAGGGTAATGCCGTATTCATTAAAGATGTCCTTTGCTTCCCCTTCCGCATTCTTTATAAGGGAAATAAACAGATGCTCTACGGACACGTAGGAATCACCCATTTTCTTTGCTTCATCTTCGGCCATGAGGAGAGTCTTGTTAAGAGCCCGGCTCACATTAACATCGTTGGCTCCCGTTACTCTAGGCAGTGAGTCAACAGCCTTTTGCACTCGCTTCTCAAACTCTTTTGTATTAATGTCCATTTTCTCCAGCAGTTTTACAATAAGGCTGTCTTCAATGGTCACAAGGGAAAGAAGCAAATGCACCTGTCCCATTTCCGGAGCATTGGCGGCAAATGCCAGCTTCTGGCAGTTTTCCACCGCTTCTATGGATTTTCTTGTAAACTTATTTATATTCATAAACTCATCTCCTTTGTACAGAGGGCACACCTTCGGCAGATGCCCCTTGTTAGTTATATATTTTGCTCCCTTAGTTATGTTATATCACTTTTGTTAGCACTCGTCAATGGTGAGTGCTAAAATATTTTTAAGGGCTGTATTTTTATTGTTTATATGTGTTATCTATAGACAACCGAACGCATTTTATATATAATTCCATTGGTTGTATACAATAATACAAAGATTGTATTTTACTAAAATCGAGAATAAAGAGAGGAATTTACTATGACAAGAATCGGTATCTTGGGTTATGGAAACCTCGGACGCGGTGTTGAGAAAGCAGTAAATGCCAATGCCGATCAGGAGCTTGTTGCAGTATTCACAAGACGTGATCCTGCAAGTGTTAAGATTGACACTCCTACTGCCAAGGTTCTTAATGTTTCCGAAATAACAAATATGAAGGACGAAATCGACGTTCTTATTCTTTGCGGAGGTTCTGCTACCGATCTTCCTGAGCAGACACCTGAGTATGCTAAATACTTTAACGTAATTGATTCCTTCGATACACACGCAAGAATCCCTGAGCACTTTGCAAATGTTGATGCATCTGCCAAAGCTGCAGGAAAGACAGCTATCATTTCCGCAGGCTGGGATCCGGGCATGTTCTCCCTTAACCGTCTCTATGCACATTCAGTTCTTCCAAACGGAAACGACTATACTTTCTGGGGACGCGGCGTAAGCCAGGGTCATTCAGATGCCATCAGAAGAATCGAAGGCGTTGTAGATGCAAGACAGTACACAGTACCTGTTCCTGCAGCACTTGAAGCAGTTCGTTCAGGATCCAATCCGGAACTTACAACAAGACAGAAGCACACAAGAGAATGCTACGTTGTAGCTGAAGAAGGCGCAGATAAGGCAAGAATTGAAAAGGAAATCAAGGAAATGCCTAACTACTTCGCTGACTATGACACAACAGTAAACTTCATCTCCCTTGATGAATTAAAGAAGAACCATGCAGGTCTTCCACACGGCGGTTCCGTTATCTACTCAGGCTCAACAGACAACGGTAACAAGAAGCACATCATTGAATACAAGCTCACACTTGATTCAAATCCTGAATTCACAGGTTCCGTTATCGCAGCCTATGCAAGAGCCGTAAAGAGACTTAACGATGAAGGAAAGACAGGATGCCTCACAGTTATGGACATCGCACCTTCTTACATTTCTCCTCTTTCAGGTGAAGAAATCAGAGCACACTACCTGTAAAACTACTGGATGCTCATGCATTTACAGCAAAGGAAATGACTAACTATAGGTAGGTTTGGATTTAGAAAAGGATCCCTCACACGAGGGATTCTTTTTTTGTGGCAGTTTATCTTCAAGAACTCTTAATAATAAAAAAAATCTTTAGGATTTGCTTGGTATAAAATGCATTTTGTTTTTTTTGAACATCAAAAAAGAGCCTGCACTAGGCAGACTCTTTATAATTCATTCAGTTGTCGCTGTCAAAATTGCGGACGAATACAGATTTGAAGTGACGATAGCGAGGCTTCCGTAGGGACGAGCGCGCTGGCAGCGAAGGCGTACGCGTCACGAGCCGTAGGGCGAGTAGCGGGAAAAGCCTGATGCGCAAAAGCCGCGTGCGAGGAGTAGGAAACGTAGCGTGTCACGAGAACTGTATTTGGACGCAATTTGTCCCTATTCTTACAGGAATTCTACACCACGTTCTTTTGCATATGCCAGATCCTCTGCCTTCCATGCAGATGCCTGCACCTCACCGAGATGAGCCTTTCTGAGGAAGAACATGCAGATACGGCTCTGGCCGATGCCGCCGCCGATGGTATATGGAAGTTCTCCGTTAAGAAGAGCCTTCTGGAAAGGAAGCTCTGCTCTTTCGGGACATCCTGCTTTTTCAAGCTGCTCAGCAAGTGACTGCTCGCTTACTCTGATACCCATGGATGAAAGCTCGAGAGCAATATCAAGCACAGGATAGTAAACAATAATGTCACCGTTAAGCTGCCAGTCATCATAGTCCGGAGCACGTCCGTCATGAGGCTCGCCGCTCTTTAGCTTGTCACCGATCTTCATAATGAATACAGCGCCGTTTTCCTTGGCCGCAATGTACTCTCTTTCCTTCGGTGTCTTGTCAGGATACTTATCCTCAAGTTCCTCGGAAGAAACAAAAGTGATTTCTTCCGGAAGGAAGCAGTCAACATAGTTATACTTGTTTGCCATGTACTTTTCGGTTACACGAAGTGCCTCGTAAACAGATTTTACAGTATCCTTAAGTGTATCTGTGTTACGGTCTTCCTTGTTGATAACCTTTTCCCAGTCCCACTGGTCAACGTAAACGGAATGGATATTGTCCGTATCCTCGTCACGTCTGATAGCGTTCATGTCTGTGTAAAGACCTTCACCCGGCTTAAAGCCGTACTTCTTAAGAGCAAGTCTCTTCCACTTTGCAAGGGACTGTACGATTTCCATTTCGCTGCCCTTCTGCTCTAAGATATCAAATCCTACAGGTCTTTCAACACCGTTTAAGTTATCGTTAAGTCCCGAGTTCTTATCTACGAAAAGCGGTGCGGATACTCTTGTAAGATTGAGCTGTGTAATGAGCTCTCTCTGGAAGAAATCCTTAACTCTCTTAATTGCAACCTGTGTTTCTTTTACATCGAGGGAAGACTTATAACCCTCGGGTATTATAATGCTCATCCTCTCTCCTCCTTTTGATATCTGTTATTTATTCGGTCACCAGTGAATCACTGTTGACAGGGAATGTAAAATAAGTGTCCGGATACGGCTCATCTTCCAGAGTGAAATGCCACCACTCTTCATCAAGAGGCTTGAATCCGTGGGCAAGCATTGCTTCTCTTAAGATCATACGGTTGTTGTACTGTTCGTCCGTAATATCCGTATAATCCGGATGGCTGAGTTCACCGAAGTAGTCAAAGGTTCCGCCCATGTCCACCTCTTTTTCGGTCTTCATATCGAAGAGCGTAAGGTCAACTGTGCTGCCTCTGCTGTGACCGGAATGCTCCATAATGTATCCCTGCGGGAAAATAACATCCTTTTCCAGTTCGGGATAGAAGTATTCCTTCATTTCAGTATCCTCAAGATCCTTGGCCCAGTTAACGAAATCCGTAACTGCCATCTGAGGTCTGTAGGCATCATATATCTTTAAGCGATAGCCCTTTTCAACAAGTTCGTCGCTTACTTCCTTTAATGCTGCGGCAGCTTCCTTTGTAAGGAAGGCTTCCGGCTCCTCGTAACCGGCTACTCTCTGACCCATAAAGTTGTAGGTTGAATAGTAACGGATTTCAAGAATGGCATCCGGTACCGCATCTGAAAGATTTACAAAGTCTGATGAATCATCAGAAAGCGTAACATCTGTATTTTCCGAATCATCGCTTGAATTGGCTGTTCCGAGACCGAGCTCTTCCCAAAGTTCGGGGCTCAGCTTCTCGAGGGAGTCTATAACCACCACGCAGTCTTTGGAAACATTCTTAAGGACCTTTACCATCTGATCTTCCGGAATTGCAACGCATCCGCCGGTGTATGGCTTTACGGCTCCGAGACAATGCAGGAAAATGGCAGATCCAAGCCCCGGGGTTCCGTCTGCATTATAACTGATATTAAGGCAGTACTGGTATTCATGGGTATAATCAACCAGGTGCTCCGAATCGTCTACTGCAAGGTCGGGATAGTTGTCAATGTTTACCATCTCATTGTAATGATAGCCCTCTCTTGAATCTCCCGACCAGTAGTCTTTATAGGTTACCTGCTGATAAGGAATTGCGCATCCCGGGTCAGCTGCGATACCGAAGGCATAATTAAAACTGAATGTTCCCACCGGAGTCATTCCGTCGCCTTCTTTGGTTTTACCAAGACCGTTCTTTCCGATGTAACCCGGAGTTGTCATGATCTGGGTCCATGTGCCGTCATCATTCTTCTGATGCATTGACACATAGGCAGTTGTCTTACCGATGCCCGCAACTACGAAAAGCTGGTTGGCTGTAGCTGCTTCAGGAAGCTTTGCAACCCAGTCCGGAGAAGCTTCGGGGCCGTATAAATCCTCAGTTCCGTCATTGGACTCAGACTGAATACCTGAGTTTCCCTGCTCATTCTTCTTTTCGGAAGACTTACCGCATCCGCCAAGCATTCCTACCACAAGGGTAGCTGCAAGAATTATTCCGCATATTCTCTTCTTCATTCTTCTCCCCTGATGCAGACATAGTTTCCGTTTGATGACGAGCCTGCAGCGCCATCAAAGAGTTTGAAATATAGTTTTCAAACTACCCACCAACTATAAATCATGCTTTCCGTAAATACTTACAGTTCGCAGTTGTTTACTGTTCTTGGGAAAGGAAGTACGTCACGGATATTACTGATACCTGTTACGTACATTACGCATCTTTCAAAACCGAGACCGAAACCTGCATGTCTTGCGGAACCGTACTTACGAAGATCAAGATAGAAGTCGTAGTCTTCCTTCTTCATGCCAAGTTCTTCCATTCTCTTAAGAAGCTTGTCATAGTCGTCTTCTCTCTGGCTTCCGCCGATGATCTCGCCAATGCCCGGAACAAGGCAGTCCATAGCGGCAACTGTCTTTCCGTCCTCGTTAAGCTTCATGTAGAATGCTTTGATATCCTTCGGATAGTCGGTTACGAATACAGGACGGCCGAATTCCTTTTCTGTAAGGAAACGCTCGTGCTCTGTCTGAAGATCGCATCCCCAGCTCACCTTGTAATCGAACTCATCATTGTGCTTTGAAAGAATATCGATTGCTTCTGTGTATGTTACATGTGCAAATTCGGAATTTACAACATGGTTAAGTCTTTCAATAAGGCCCTTGTCAACGAACTGATTGAAGAAATCCATTTCTTCCGGTGCATTCTCAAGTACGTAGCTGATGATATACTTGATCATGTCCTCAGCAACCTGCATGTCATCGTTAAGATCGGCAAATGCCATCTCCGGCTCGATCATCCAAAACTCAGCCGCATGTCTTGTGGTATTGGAGTTCTCCGCTCTGAAGGTAGGTCCGAAGGTGTAAATGTTCTTAAATGCCATGGCATAGGTCTCACCGTTAAGCTGGCCTGATACCGTAAGGTTGGCTGACTTTCCGAAGAAGTCCTGAGTAAAGTCGATCTTTCCGTCATCTGTCTTCGGTACGTTGTTAAGATCAAGAGTTGTTACCTGGAACATTTCGCCGGCACCCTCTGCATCAGAAGAAGTGATGATCGGAGTGTGTACATATACGAAATCTCTTTCCTGGAAGAACTTATGGATGGCATATGCCACAAGAGAACGTACTCTGAACACTGCCTCGAAAGTATTTGTTCTCGGTCTTAAGTGAGAAATGGTTCTTAAGTACTCGAATGTATGTCTCTTCTTCTGAAGCGGATAGTCAGGTGTTGATACGCCTTCAACCACAACGGAATCTGCCTGGATTTCAAACTTCTGCTTTGCTTCCGGTGTAGGTACCAAAGTACCCTTAACGATAACTGCGGTTCCTACGTTAAGCTTTGAAATGTCGCCGAAGTTCTCCAGTTTATCTGAATAAACCACCTGAACGGGGCTGAAGAAAGTACCGTCGTTTACAACAAGGAAACCGAAGTTCTTGCTGCCGCGGTTGTTTCTTACCCATCCGCCGATGGTTACTGTTTTATTGTCATATTCTGCTTCGTTTTTAAACAAATCTCTGATGTTTATAAGATCCATGTCTGCTCCTTTTTAATACGGATACTCTTTGATTTGATTTCGGTTGCGTATTTTTGTATACAATCCGTAAAACATCTGTATATTATATCTGACAAACGCCTATATTTCAATATAAACATAGGAAAAACATCTTTCCGGGCAGGCTGTAAAAACCGGCCCTGCCTCTTTTTTTATAAAAGTAGATTTTTTTCTTTGACACCGGTTGATTTATATAATAAAATCATACCGTTTGGGCACCTAAACCAAACATAAAAATATGAGAAAACCGCGCACAGCGCAGGCAGATTCGCTCTGCTTAAATCACGGAGGTACTAACATGTGGTTTATCCTTTCAATAATCGCACTGCTCTTCTGGAGTGGTTCTGATTTCTATTCTAAGGCCGGTACTGACACAGAGGATAAGTACAGCCATTGGAAGATCGTAATTGCCGTAGGTCTTGTCATGGGTCTTCACGGAACCTTTGAATGGCTCATCGGCGGCGAGTCCTTTGGACTTAAGGATGCTTTGGTATATCTGCCTGTATCCTTCTTCTATATCCTTGCCATGGTGCTGGGTTACATCGGTCTCAGATATGCCTATCTTACCCTTACAACACCGATTTGTAACACATCGGGAGCATCTGCCATTGTCTTCATGATAATATTCGGTGTTTCCAGCTATAACTTACATAACAAATCCGATCTTCTTCAGATTTTCGCAATCATCCTTACCGTAATCGGTATCATCCTTCTTTCCGTTGCGGAAGACAGCGAAGAAAAGAAGGCCAACAAGATTGCCAAGAAGAATTCCTTAAAGGATCTTATTACCAAGAAGAGCGCTCTTGTCGGTATTCTTCTTTCCGTACTCTACTGCCTGATCGACGGTATCGGAACATTCCTTGATACCACCGTTCTCGACGAGATGGGTACAGATACTTTAATGTACAAAATCGTACATGCCGTATCTCCCTGGTATGCCGACAACGTAATCGCAGTTGAATACAACGAAGGCAGCGCAAATATCGCCTACGAATACACTTTCTTCGTGCTTGCGATTATCTGCGCAATTTATGTATTTGCCATCAAGAAGGAAAAAATCAACAAGAAGCTGGACGGCTTCAAGCTCTTAGGCGGCGTATGCGAAACCGCCGGCCAGTTCGCTTATATCTTTGCTCTGGGTTATGACGGCAAGGAAGCAGCAGCTGCAGCCATCATCTCCGCTTACTGCGTAATGTCCATCGTTTGGGCACGTATCTTCCTTAAGGAAAAGATCGCAAAGAAACAGTATGCAGCCATCGCAATTATCGTTGTGGGTATAGTAATACTCGGCGTGTTTGACGCGTAAAAGTAAATAACAGGGCGGTTCACTGTGAACCGCCCTGTTTTATTGCCCCACGAGCATCTCATAGGTGACGCCGTATTTTTCGGCTATATCTTTTGCGTAACTTGATCCCTCCGGCTGCGCCAAAGCCACTTTAAACGATCTCTTACCGTTTTCAGTCCTCATTATAAGGGATGCTGCACCGGCTTGGGTGTTATCATTGAAGAACTCTTCTGCATCTTCACCAAGTTTGTGCATATGCGTATTATAAATCGTCCGTACAGGCTTTGTAAGAAGTGCTTTTACGGAGTCTTTTGCGATGTAATATCCTTCTTCAAAGGAAGTTGTGGAGAAAGTTTCATTTAACAAAAGCAGGCTCTTTTCCGAGGCCTGAGTATACATTTCCTTAAAGCGAACACATTCCTCTCCCAGCCTTCCGAGATCCATTGTTTTGTCTTCGTCCGCCGGGAAGTGTGTGTAAATACAATCGCACGGAACATAAGCGAAACTTTCTGCCGGAACGAACAGACCTCCCTGTGCCAGAACAAAGAGCTGTCCGACCGCCTGCGTGATTGTGGTCTTTCCGCCACGGTTGGCACCGGTAAGTATATATACGCAGTGCTTCTTATCGAATGTCAGGTCGTTTTTTACTATCTCACTGACGTTATCCATATTCATTGCAAGTTTCATATTATAGAAACCCTTTGCCGACATGGATGTATCTGCCGATTTTTCAGGCTGTGCTTCACAAAAGACGCACCCTTTTTTTATCAGAGTACTGATATACTCCGCACATCTGATGTAATACATGAATTCCGGCACCAATCCGGAAACGTTTACGATTGCAATATTTGCGTATTTGGTAAGGGTGTCTCTGAGTTTCTTCACAAGTGAAGAAAGCATTTTATTGACCACTGTATCAAGATAGGATGTTGAATTTGAAGTGGCATCGTCTGCCGAGGAATCAACCATGGTGGACTGGGCCTTTGCATTTGCCGCCATAGACGCAGGCAGCCCCATCATGCCTATGCCGCTCTTAAGACTGTCGATACCCCCGTTTTTTTTCGTTTCGATGACCTGATAATGCAAATCGCCGTCCCAGTCCGCGGTTTCACGAAGTTTGTCCTTTGAGGCTATCGCGTCGGCAAAATTGGAAACGATGTTCGACTTTTTAAATGGCTTTTTATTAACCGAAACCAGACCTATGCTGACAGCTTCAAAACGCTCGTTTATATTGACACCGAGTGTGACGCTTTGTACATCGGATGCTTTCATTTTAAGCGCTGCGATGTCCTTTTTCATCTCGGAAAAACGGGCATCATCGTACAGTTCGGAAATATAATTTCTCAGAGTAATCAGACCTTCGGACTGTATCCTCTCATCGGAAAGACAGTCTCGCATGGTTTCCACTGTTTTGATGTAATCATCCAGTTCGTCCAGACGGTGAAAAAGATGCCACAGTCCGAGTTCCTCATCGGAAGTCTTGTGCATTCCGAAAAAATCTTTCATGAACTGTATCCTGTCAAACAGTTCCATCATGCTCTTTCTGAGATCCGGCAGATTAAGAATATCTTTGAAGATACTGCTGCGGTATGCGGCAACATCTGCATCGTCCGTTATTTGCGAAAGCACATTTGTAATAAGGCGTCGTTCTATGGCGTCTCCGGAGAGGGCATCACAAAACGCCTCCAACCCAAGATCGTGCATAACGTGATCCGGAAGCTTGTGATATTCCGCATCCGCACCACCGGGATGCATCAGACTGAAACCGTTATACTTATTCATAACCAAACCTCCATAAACCTTTGAACGTCAGCCCATGCAAAATCGCCTTCGGCGATGGGCTGACGCTACATGTCAAGTTTTCATAGAAAACTTGACACAACCAACACAATGTCAGAATGACTGCTTCTACTGTACCTTCTTCAGTGGAATGCAGATATAGTTAAGTGTATCGGCAGGATTCTTTGCAGGCGGCAGATAAAACTCCATCGAGTAATTTCCGGCCAATGTGTAGCCCTTAAGTGAAGGAAGCCATTCCGACCATATCTGCGTGTTGACCTGCTGCATGCTCTCAGGCATAGGACCTTTGCACATAAATACAGCCCACAATCCGCCGGGAACCTGAAACGTCTCGCATCCGTCCGGAATGTCTTTCCACGGCTCATATAAATCGGCTATCAGGTAGTTAAAATTCTTACCGTCCATGTCTGCGCATATGCCAAACATTCCTTTTAAGCCTTTCATGTCAGACATCCACTCGCTCCAGAATTTCGGTATGTCCGTATAGCTCGTTTCGGCGTTGAACTGTTTCTTGATACCAACTACCGTAAAAGGAGCCTTTTCTACTATTTTATAATTCAGCATGTTTCCGCCCTCCAGTGAGATTTTTATATGAAGCGGAGCAAATGACCTGAGGCTCGCCCCCGTCTCTTTTGCCTGAGCGGGGGTGATGCCGTGAAAGTTTCTGAAGGCTTTTGCAAAACTGTCCGGTGAATCATAACCGTACTTTAAAGCTATATCGATAACCTTGTTATCCGAACATGCCAGTTCCTGCGCAGCCAGTGTCATCCGGCGTGCGCGGATGTATTCACCCACGGTGATGCCACACATGGCACCGAAAATACGTTGATAATAAAATGATGAAAGCGCTGCGGTTTTCGCGATATTTTCGATATTCAGTTCCTCAGACAGGTTTTGTTCAATATAATCTATGGAAGCCTGAAATCCTTCAATCCAGTCTTTCACAACGGTCACCTCGTTCCGTTCATAATAATTACATCACAAACAGGCTTTATCGTCCCGACTTTTTGTGCACTCTTTATCGGGTTGTGCTGTATTGCGGTATATGACTATATTTTATAATATGCACCTTCATCCCGCAATAAACAAAAGAGGCGGTTCACAGTGAACCGCCCTCTCTATTTTGTCATTTTAAACAACTTTTTATTCCTTATAATCTCGTATCACCTTAAGTGCCGGCAGCGCATTACCTTCGTAATCGAAAAGTGCCTGATTGGCCCATTCGTTGCCGCAGGGGCCTTTGTCATTCATGTATTTAAGGGACTCTTCCGTAGCCCAGCCTACGCCCGGTACAGGCAGCCAGCAAGGCTCCCAATAGTAGAATCCTCTTCCCTTGTTTTCGGGAACGTTTTCAATAACCTGAAGAAGGTGGCTCATGAAATCTGCCTGACCTTCGGGAGTCATTGGGAAAGGCACCTTATCTGCCAGTTCCTGTCTTGTAGCAAATCCCTTGCGCTCTTCAGGAGAAAGCTTCTCGTATTCCGCATAATCTTCCATGGAGAATCCCATGGAAACCTCGGCCACGATCAGTTCCCTGCCGTAACGAACAGCAATATCATTCATATTATTGGAAAGGTCGGAAAGAGAACCGTGCCAGAAAGGATAGTAGGAAAGTCCGATGATATCGAAATCCTCTCCTCTCTTTATATAATTGTCGAACCAGTCTCTGTAAAGCTCGTTATTACCGCCGTTATCAAGATGGATCATTATGGGAAGTGAGGGATCAACTTCTCTTGTTGCCTTAATTCCTGCACTGATAAATCTTGCTATGTTATCATACTCCGGCTTAAGGCCGTTTGGCCATAAAAGACCGTTGGTTACTTCGTTTCCGATCTGGATCATTGTCGGGAAGATGTCTTTTTCCTTGAGATTTAAAAGCACTTCCTTGGTGAAGTTATAGATTGCATCGCAAAGTCCGTCATCATCAAGACCTTCCCATGCCTTTGGCTTGATCTGCTTTCCGGGATCTGTCCAGAAATCGCTGTAATGAAGATCAAGAAGGAATTCCCAGCCTGCTTTTTTTACTCTTGCAGCAAGTTTCTCAAGCACAGGCATATCACAGGTTCCCGCACCGTACTCTTTTCCGTCCGGTGAATAGGGATCGTTCCAGAGACGGAGTCTTGCCGCATTAAAACCGTAGTCCGAAAGGATTTCAAAAGGATCCTTTTCCACGCCGTTATCAAAATATTTTGCGCCATGTCTTTCTACTTCGTAAAGAGTGGAAAGGTCGGCACCTTTAATATATTTCATGCTAATCTCCTTTGTTTTATCGCCCGGCTTGGGCGGATGAGCCGGCAGCGCATCTGCCGAAAAAAATGAACGGATCCATAGGCGTTGCCTGCGGACCCGTTCGCTATTTATACACACGATTATTTAGGAATTCTTGTTAAGCACCGCGGTATTAGTCGAAATCCGTGATCCTGTCTGCTATTCTTCCGTAGCGGAATCTTGCTAATTCGTTTTTCTCGAGAACATCTGCCTCTGTGCCGTGATACTGGCATCTGATGCAGTAATACTCCTTTTTGTCCTTATCGTAGAACATATCGATGTCAAGGTCACGCATGAAGCATGAAGGGCATCTGAAATTTAATTTTCCTTTGCCAGATTGAGCCATGTGGAAAATACCTCCTTGTCTTTTAACATCTTCTTATATCCGAGTGTGAACATAGGTGAGAATGCGTAACCTTCCTTAACGTAACCGGTAACATCCTTCTTGTCGGTGGAGAGTGATACTCTTGTGCCGATCTGAGGAACGCTTGCCACTACTTCTTCTGCACCTTCGCACTCAAGGTCGCGGCACTTGTACTCATAATCAAGAGTTTCTGCTGCGCCGTTCTTTACGCATGAAAGCTTAATGCCTGTCATGTCTTCGGAGTACTCTGTTGTACCGTAGCATGCTACCATGTATTCGTTGATTTCAACTTCTGCAGAAGGATCTGACATTTCAAGAATGTTTCTTTCAATCTGGATATTGGATGCGCCTTCCTTAAAGAGAAGTCTTGTCTGAAGCTTAACTGTAAGGTCTGCAAATTCAATTTCAACAGGATCGAGTGTAACGATTCTTGTATCGCCTTCCTGTGAGAAGGAAGCATGGGTTCTGCAAAGGCAGAGATCTACTTCTTCACCGTTGTGGCAAAGCTTGGCACTTCTTACTGTACCTTCGCCTGCATAGTGAGTGAAGTAACCTGCTCTGTATTTCTCCTGGATGAGGAATGGGTAGGAAGCATCTGTTACATGCTTTGTACCGATACCTACAGGCCACTCAAGTTTTGCAGCATAAGGACGAAGGTCAACGATTGCGCCGCCCTGATCCATGTTTGCGCAAACTCTCATGTAAGGATCGCAGTACCAGAAAAGCTGCTTGTCGGATCCGTAAAGAATATCTTTCCAAAGAGCACATTCAGGCTCTGTGTAGGACTTCTTTTCACGATAGTAATCGGCAAACTCAGACATTGTCATATCTGTAAGAAGGCCTTCCTTCTTGAGTTTTCCGTAGTACTCGCATCCGTCGGAGTAGGACTTAACAAGGAGTTCATAAGGTGCTTCCCAACGTCCCATCTTGTTCATCCAGCCGGGTCCTACGAACATCATGTTGTAAGCATAGCCGTTGTTATATTTCTCAAGATGTCTGTACTGATCGATAAGGTTGTAAAGGTAAGGATACTCCCAGGTCTTGGAATCGTAGATCATACCGCGAAGTACGTTCTGAGGATGAGTTCCGAAGTTGGAGCCGTTACCGTCATAGCAAGCAAGAAGGTCTCTTGAAAGATGAGGGATTGCTACGATACCGGAATCCTCTTCTGCATTGGCTGCAGGAGCGTGAGTATTCTGCTTACTTGGAATCCACGGAGCCCATGGGCCGCCGTCCATAAATGTATACCATGAGTTGTTGCATGTGTGGTATGCCTTAGGACCTTCTTCCCAGCATGTAGCTACCGCACACTTAACTGATGGGTATTTTTCTTTAATATAGTTGGTAAGATCGGCATCCATGTAGTAGGAACCTGTTGATTCCGGATAGAAACCGAATCTGTCATAGAACTTGCCGAAAACGTCGTCTACGATAGACTTCTTATCTTCCATGGAGAACATCCAGATGCAGAAATCCTTGGTCTTATACTTTTCTCTGAATTCCTTACATGGAAGTCCGAGAAGTGTAAGGGCGATTTCGTCACCGAACTCTTCATGATGCTGCTTAGCAAGTTCAACCGCTTCATCATTAAAGAGTGAAGCATAGGTCATCTGAATTGTGGTTTTAAGACCGTTTTTATGAGCCAGCTCCTGCTGAGTCTTGAAAATATCAAGAGATTCTGTAAGGAGGGCCTTTCTTCCGATGTCTTCCGCCTGGCCGTGTCCGGTTACTTTTTCAGCATACTCCGGAACCATCTCGGGACGGTGAATGATGTTTACAACAAACTTGTCCATTAATTAATCTCTCCGTTAATCAGTGTAATATTTATTGGGTGCCCGCATATGAAAATACATTGAATTTTGGGCGCATAAACCCAGGGAGGGGGCATTTGCCCTCTCCCAAGGATATGTTCTGTTTTAATAACAGGGATGTGCAGGAGACCTGCGAGAGTGCCGGATTAACCCTTAACGGCACCACCTGTGATTCCTTCAACGTAGCATTTCTGCATCAGGAAGAAGAGAATGGAGATGGGAACTGATACGATTACACCACCTGCACAGAATAATGTGAAGTAGTCGTTAATCTTCTCTTTTTCAACCATCTTATAAAGACCGATTGCAACTGTCCACTTGCTGGAGATACCTTCGTTAAGAATGATTTTAGCCATTACGAAGTCCATCCAAGGAACCATGAATGAGCTGATAACTGTATAAACGATGATCGGACGGCTGATAGGAAGGACGATTTTTGTGAAGGTTCTTGCCTCACTTGCGCCGTCGATTCTTGCTGCATCTCTGAGTGACTGAGGAACTGTATCGAAGAAACCTTTACAGATAAGGTAACCGAGTCCCGAAGCACCGGAGTAAGCAAGGATGAGACCTAAGTGTGAATTTGTAAGTCCCAGCATCTTAAGTACGAAGTAAATAGCGATCATTGAAAGAACGCCGGGGAAGAGGTTGAACATTACGGAAATGTTCATCATTGCTCTTCTGCCCTTGAATCTCATACATGACATTGCATATGAAACCATAACTACGAATACGGTTGATATGAGGCATGTGAAGATAGCTACAATAAGTGTGTTCATGAACCATGCCGGGAAGTTGGCCACGGAATCTGTCTCAAGGAAGAGTTTCTTGTAATTGTTAAGAGTCCACTTCTCAGGGAAGAAACGTGATGTGTTCATTCCGGTGTAATCGCTCATGGAAGATGCAACCAGCCATACGATAGGTACGAGCCATATTCCCGCAAATATCGCGATCAGGCAGTTGTGAAGTACAATAGATACTGTTTTTTTACCGCTTCTTTTTACAACAACTTTATTATCCATTAGCTGAACATCTCCTCTCTTTCAGCACTGTTAACTCTTGTGAAAGCAAGCAGTGTGAATATTGCGCTGATGATGAAGATTACGATACCGATGGCAGATGCCATTTTGTAATTGTAATTCTCCTGTGTCAGTGAGAAGAGCCATGTTACAAGAAGGTCGGTTTCGGCACCCTTGGCATTGGCCATCTTCTGATTGGTCGTCTTGTATACCGTCTCCGTGAGAAGGTATATGACGTTAAAGTTATTTATGTTTCGTACAAAGTCCGTAACAAGCTGAGGGCCTGTAACTACGAACATATAAGGCATTGTTATGTTCCAGAATACCTGGCGTGATGTAGCACCGTCGATTCTCGCACTTTCCTGAAGTTCAGAAGGAATGTTCATGAGAACACCGGTGGCGATGAGCATCTGGTAAGGAACACCGACCCAGATGTTGATAAGGATGATCATTACGTGAGCCCAGCCCGGCTGTGAAAGGAACGGGATGTAGTTTGTTGTAATGAATCCTGCTTCTTTAAGCCATGATGTAAAGCCGATTCCTTCGAAGAAAGCATTGGCAATACCGTGGTTTGCAAAGAAGTTTCTTACAAGAAGAAGTGATACGAACTGAGGAACAGCAATTGTGATAATGAAAAGTGTTCTCCAGAGTCTTGGTGCTCTCGTCTTCTTATTGTTGATAAGAAGTGCCATAAGGATACCGCCGATGTAGTTGGTGGCTGTGGCAAAGAAGGACCAGATGAAAGTCCAAAGAAGGATCTTTCTGAATGTGTAACCGAAGTAAGCATTGTTACCGAAACTTCCGAGTCTCTTGAAGTTGTCGAGACTTACCCATGTGAAAAGGTGAGTCGGTGACAGATGCTGCTGGTCATAGTTTGTAAAGGCAATGAATACCATTACCAGAATCGGAACTACTGTGAAAAGGATTATTCCGATAATAGGAAGAGTAAGCAGTGTCTTGTGGAAGTTGTGGTTAAGCATGTCTTTGCAGTCTTCCATGAAGCTGTTGATGTGCTTACCGTTCTGCTTCATCTTCTGGAGTTCGTAAGCGCGGATAACGTTGTTCATCCACCAGAGGATGGATGCGAACCAAACCACAAGAATAATTACTGACATAAGAAGAATAAGGAATGAGTTATCATAATCATTTACTTCATTCTTCATTGTGATCGGATTGTACTTTGCTTCCTTCTGAACATCACCGAGATTATCGAACTTGGAAATGTACTGAGGAGCGAATCCGATTGAGAAAATAAGAATCATTGCTTCAAGTATTGTTGAAAGCAATGCTCTCACGTACTGTTTTCTTCCGGCATAACCCGAACCGGTCCAAAGAAGTGATAACTTAACCCAGATATCGCCCTTCGCAACGGACTTTCCGAAGTTTTTGAAGAAATTTACTACTGTCATAGTGAGCTTTCTCCCTCTATTAATGGAATAATCAAATGACTTTCGTCATTAAATGCCCCGGGGCAGGGCAACCGCCCCGAGGCAAAAGTTACTAAATACTATTCTACTGATGCTGTAACACCGGCAACCATTTCATCAAGTGCTGCCTGGATAGCATCTGCATCGTTACGGTCAACACCCTGAGTTGCAAGGATTTCACCGAATGTAGCTGTAGGATCCCAGAAGTTTCCGCCTACGATCTGAACAACACCGTATGCTGACTGAGCTGAAAGTGCTGCAAGAGCGATGTTAGCCTGAACTTCGTCAGATGAAGCTACTGCATTGTTGGAAGGTCCGATTTCTCTTTCCTGGAAACGGAGTTTCTGATTCTCTTCGTTAGTGATCCACTCTGCAAGAAGTGTAGCCCAACCAACGTTGTCTGAGTAAGCGTTAACACCTACAAGCTTGAAGCCTGCAACTGATCCCATCTGAACCTGATTGCCTGCTACTGTGTATGTAGGAAGCTTTGTTGCTGCATAGCCGTCACCGAATGCGGAAGATGCTGCTGTTGCATCCCAAGTACCGGAAACTACTGCGCAAAGCTGACCTGAAGCGATCTGGTTGGAAATGTCACCGTCGCCTGCAGGAAGGAATGCAGGATTAGCTGTGATATCAAGAATACCCTGGCAAACTTCAACGCCTGTGTAATCTGCTGACTTGTTCCAGTCAATTGATGTTGTTCCGTCAGCGTTAAGACCTGTTGTGAAGCCTGCACCGTAGAAGAATGATGCGTTGTACCAACCTGAAGCAAGAGTCATAGCAACTTTCTTGCCGTTAGCTTCTGCAGCTGCAAGGAGTGCATCCATGCTTGCTACATCATCCTCTGAAAGGATAGATGAATCATAGTAAAGGAAGTAACCGTTGTCGGCACTCATTGGGAAAGCGTAGAGTGAACCGTCTACAGTTGCTGCAGATACAGCGCCTTCAGCGTTATCTGCCTTGATATTTTCGGATGTCTTCTTAGCGTAAGCTTCAAGAGTCTTATCCATGTCTTCAGTATCGATTTTCTGAAGAGCACCTGCTGCTACGAGATCGTTGATCTGATCAGATGCGAATGCAAATACGTCGGCAGCTGCCTCAACGTCGGCAAGTACAGTGTCTTTTGCTGTTGACTCTGACTCAGCGCCGAGTGTAATTGTGATGTCAGCCATGTCGCCGTACTGAGCGATGAATGAATCAACCATTTTCTGAAGAACAGCCTGGTCTTCTTCTGCACCCCAAAGTGTAAGATCTACCTTCTGCTTTTCGCCTGAGCCTGATCCGTTGGATCCGTTTGATGACTTCTTGTCAGATGAACCGCTTCCGCAACCTACAGCACTAACTGCCATAGTTCCTGCAAGAGCAAGAGCAAGAAGCTTTTTAGCATTTCTCATTAGAAACTACCTCCAATAATTATAAAACTTGTTGATTGTGCATAATGCGCAATCGGTTGTTCTTATATTGCAAGTATACCAATGACCCATTTTATCGTCAATGAGCACAAGTTACTGTTTTGGACGTACATTTTTGTGCAACATGCACAAAGGGGCAATAAAAATACACCGAACAACCGCTTGCCCGATGTATTTTTATACGTATTTATTTAGGAAAAAAGGAAGGCTATTTAGTTGACTCCTTAAATACCACTTCGTAATCGAAAAGAGTGATGGTCTCAACCTCTTTCTTGTCGAGTGTATCAAGGAGCTTGCGGCAAGCCGCCATACCGAGCACCGTACCGTCAAACTGAAGCGATGTAATGGATGGGGAATTGTTTTCGAGGAGGGAACTGTTATAAAAGGATGCCACTCTCACATCGCCCGGTACGGATATATTATTCTTTTTAAGAATGTTGATAACGTTATAGCAGATGGCATCGTCCATGCATACTATACAGTCAACATTCTGCTCCGCTATGCTGAGAACGAAATTCTCTGTAATAACGGAATGCTCGGCGTCGAGGAATATGAGCTTTTTGTCCGGAGTTTTACCTGCTTCGGCAAATGCTTCGGTAAAGCCCTGAAGTCGTCTTTCTGTAATAATGTTATTGCTGCTTCCGCCTATGAGAGCCAGTCTTTCGTAGCCTCTCATGAGGAGCATAGATGTCATTTCCTTGCATGCTGCCACATGATCGTGGTCAACCTGAAGCAGTGTGTCATCACCGGCAGAGCCGATTACAACAAAAGGAAAACCGCTGTTCTTTAAATAAGAAACAACTTTATCGTTTTCGGAAACGCGGCTGAGTATAATGCCGTCCACTTTGTTGTTCTTTACAAGTTTTTCAACCTTCTGAACTTCGTCGCCTTCTTCGGTCATGGTTACTATCATGTCGTAACCTGCAACCGATGTAACACGGCTGATTCCAAGCATGCACTTCTGGAAGAAGGATGAGGAAACAAAACTGTTACTGTTAGGAAGCAACAGCGCAACGTTATAGGTTTTGCTCTCAGCAAGGCTGCGCGCAATTACGTTGGGCTGAAAATCGTGCTTTTCAATATAGTCGAGAACTCTCTGTCTGGTTTCGCGGCCGATTCTGCCTTTTCCCGAAATAGCTCTCGATACTGTTGTAGTTGAAACTCCCAAAGCTTCTGCAACATCCGTTATAGTCATTTTTTACCCCTTGTCAACCAATTTGCGCTGTGATATAATGTAAATGCGCAATCGGTTGTTCATATTCGTATTGTAGCAATGATTTTTAAACAGGTCAATAGCAAATTTAAAAATTCGAAAAAGTTTTTTAGAATGGAGGTTTACCTTGAAGAAAAAGCTTTTAAACACGGTTGTTTCAGCCGGTCTTGTTCTTTCTCTTCTACTTACCGGATGCGGAAAATCTACTGATAATAAGACAGATAACGCTACCGGAAAGAAATCCGAGAAGACACTTACCATTAAAGCTGAGCATGCTGATGTTGCGCCACTTACCGACAAAGCATCACAGATCTTTGTAGATAAGGTTGAAAATCTTCCGGAGGATTTCTGGCTGGGAGTCGACGTATCCACTCTTCTCGCTGAAGAAGAAAGCGGCGTTGTTTATTATGATGAAGACGGCAATGAAGCCGACCTTATGAAGGTTCTTAAAGAAAACGGTGTTAATTCTGTAAGAATCCGTATCTGGAACGATCCTAAGGATAAGGACGGCAATTCATACGGCGGCGGTCACAACGACCTCGAAACCGCCATAACAATCGGCCAGCGTGCCACAGATTACGGTATGGGCGTCCTTATCGACTTCCACTACTCCGATTTCTGGGCAGATCCGGCCAAGCAGCAGGCACCTAAGGCATGGGCAGAAATGTCCGTATCCGAAAAGTGTACCGCTCTTTATGACTATACCTATGATTCTCTCGACAAGCTTCTTGAGGCAGGTGTTAACGTTACAGCAGTTCAGATCGGTAACGAGACAACTACAGGTATGGCAGGTGTTACCAACACCAACTACCTTGTTCAGCTCTGGCAGAAGGGCTGCGAGGCTGTAAACGATATCAATGTTCTTTACGGACTTGACATCCAGAAAGCTATTCACTTTACAAACCCTGAGAACCAGGACCAGTACAGAAGCTTTGCACTTAATCTTGACCGTGCAAAAGTTGATTACGATATCTTTGCAACATCATGGTATCCTTACTGGCACGGTACTCTTCCTAAGCTCACTGAAATCCTTTCCGAGATTGCAACAACATACAACAAGAAGGTTATGATTGCCGAAGTATCCTATGCATACACCTATGACAACGGCGATCAGTCAGGAAATACCATCAGCGAGTCAACAACAGGCGACTTCCCTTATCCTGTAACTGTACAGGGTCAGGCAAACTGCGTAAGAGACGCTATCGAAGCAATTGTTAACTGTGGTGAAGCCGGTGTCGGCGTTTACTACTGGGAGCCTGCCTGGATTCCTGTACCGGGCGAAACCTGGGAAGAGCAGTCCGCTCTTTGGGAAGCCAACGGTTCAGGCTGGGCATCCAGCTACTCCGTAGAATACGATCCTGAAGATGCAGGTAAGTACTACGGCGGATGCGCTTGGGACAATCAGGCAATGTTTGATTTCACAGGACATCCTCTCGCATCTCTTTCCGTATTCAGATATGTAAGAGAAGGCGCTACAACAGATGTAAGAATCGATGCTGTTCCTAACGGCAGAATCGAATTCAGAATCGGTGAAGAAATTGTTCTTCCTGAAACAGTAAAGGCTGTTTACAACGACAGCAGCGAAAAAGAAATCTCTGTAGTTTGGGATAATACTGACACATCTTCCATGACAGATATCGGCAAGTACACAATTACAGGTACTGCATCCGAAGGCGGAGTTGACTATCCTGTAAGCTACGAAGTAGACGTACTTGATCTTAACTTTGTATCCAACTTCAGTTTTGAAGAGGATGATGCAAACTGGACTATCACCGATAACGCCGGCAACTGCAACGAGCTTTTCGTAATCGAAAAGAATACAGATGCCGCAACAGGAAGCAAGTCACTTCACTACTGGTCAGAGAACGGTATTGATTTCAACGTTGAGCAGACTATTACAGGTCTTGCACCCGGAACATACTACTTCTCTATCCAGTCACATGGTATGGCTACAACAGCCAGCGACATGAAGATCTATGCCAAGGCTGATTCCGGCGAATACGAAGAATCCTTTACAAACAACGGATGGGCAGTATTCCAGAATCCTAAGATTGAAGGAATCACAACAACCGACGGAACAATCACAGTCGGTGCTCACATCGTAGGACCTCCGGGAGACTGGGGTAACGTAGACGACTTCATCCTTGCACCTGCAAGCTAAAACAGGCAAATAAAGCGATAAGAAAAGCGTGGCCGTTGGCCACGCTTTTTTTCTCAGTTGTTTATATCCCCGGTATCAGTTCAATAAGAAATACCACCACGCAGGCGCTGATGGCCACCGTAAACAGATCACCTTTGTAAATCGCCACCAGCACACCGGTAACAAAGGCTGCTATTCCGGAAACGATTGATCCTGTGGCAAGTATTATTGCCGGAAAAGTCATAACAGACAAAGTCACGTAAGGCATGTAATACAAAAAGGATTTAAAGAAACGGTTCTTGATCTCCTTTCTGAAAATCACGAAAGGAAGCATGCGCACTGCGTACACGGTAAGGATCATTATCAGAAGTGCCAAATATGTATTCATACTTCTCTCCTTTCCGCCTTATCATCTACACCGTCTTCATGTTTGGCAGATGCAGACTCAGGCATGCCCGTTTCAATCTCAGCAGACGCATCAGCATCATCCATAACAGGCTTAATAAGGGCCGCAGCGGCTGAAATAACCACTGTAAGGATTATAACGGTAAATCCTGAGGAAAGTTCCTTTAAAAGTGGTGTAACGCTGAATACGAGGCTTGAAAGCATGGATACTATAATGATACCCTGCATAAATCTGTCCTTCTTGGCAGGAGGCACCACAATGGCTATAAACATTCCGTACAAAGCCACACCCATGGCGCACTCAAGTCTTG
>CACYBJ010000246.1 GCA_902772565.1 uncultured Lachnospiraceae bacterium
AAGGCGGATTCTATAATGGCAGTAATCGAAAGCCCTGCTTTCGAACCGATAACGTTTAATACAATGAACAATGCTGTTTTGAATCCGGCAACCGAACAATACATCCGGGTGCCGAGCGCACGTACAGCGAGCAAGCCCGCTTGCGAGCTGCCCCTCAAACGCAGTTTGAACCCTGCTTCAAACCTTCCGATGACGCTGCAGGCGCGTCATCAGACGAGCACCACGCCTGCGGCATGGTATAATACATGGCTAAAAAAACCGACATTGAAAACAGAGCCGAAGAACTCATAACCCCCATCATTAACGAAAACGGCTTTAAAATCTATGATGTTGACTACTCCAAGGAAGGTGGCAACTATTACCTCAGAATCTTTATAGATAAAGAGGGCGGTATCACCATAGACGACTGTGAAAAAGTAAGCCGTGAGTTCAATGAAATCCTGGACCGCGAAGATTTTATAGAAGATGCTTACATTTTCGAGGTAAGCTCCCCGGGTCTCGGAAGAAGGCTCACCAAGAACCGTCACTTTGAAAACAGTCTGGGTGAAGAAGTGGTTCTTAAATTATTCAAGGCACAAGACGGTCAGAAGGAATTCGTTGGTATACTTAAATCCTTCGATGATAAAACCGTTACAGTGACAATAAATGAATCAGAAGATATAGTATTTAACCGCGCCGACATTTCAGGCGTCAGACTTACTTTAGATTTCTAAATATAGGAGGATAAAATGGAAAAAAGCAACAGTGATCTTATTCAGGCAATCGCCGAACTTGAAAGCGAGAGACAAATCAGCAGGAACGTATTATTCGATACCATCGAGAATTCCATTCTTGAAGCCTGCAAGAAGCAGTATGGCGACGATACGGTTGTAAGAGTAAGCCTTGACAGAGAAACAGGTGCTGTAGGTGCCTTTACTGAAATCACCGTAGTTGACGAGGTTGTTAATCCACACACAGAAATCACTCCCGAAGCTGCAGAAAGCAGATATCCGGGCAAGAAATATATCGCAGGCGATGTAATCAGTGTTGAAGTATCCCCTGCCAATTTCGGCAGAATTGCTGCTCAGGCTGCAAAGCAGGCAGTTGTTCAGAAAATCCGTGAAGAAGAAAGAACCATCCTTTACAACAAGTATCATGACATGGAGAAGATGGTTGTTTCCGGTATTGTTCAGAGATTCCTCGGAAAGAACGTTTCCGTACATCTCGGCAAATGCGACGGTATCTTAAGCGAAAACGAGCAGATCAAAGGCGAGAAGTTAAGAATCGGCCAGAGAATCAAGGTTTATGTTGTTGAAGTAGAAGAAGGCAGCAAGGGACCAAAGATCACACTCAGCCGTACACATCCGGATCTTGTTAAGAGATTATTCGAGATGGAAGTTACTGAAATCGCAAGCGGCAGTGTTGAAATCATGGCACTTTCCCGTGAAGCCGGCGAAAGAACCAAGATGGCTGTCCGTTCCAACGAATACGGCATCGATCCTATCGGAGCTTGTATCGGACCTAACGGTATGAGAGTTAATGCCATTGTTGATGAACTTGGCGGCGAGAAGATTGATATTATCGCATGGAATGACAATCCGGAAATCCTTATTAAGAATGCACTTTCACCTGCAAAGGCTGACTATGTATCCATCGATCCGGATTCCGCACTTAAGAGCGCAAGAGTTGTAGTTCCCGACAATCAGCTTTCTCTTGCCATCGGTCTTAAGGGTCAGAATGCAAGACTTGCAGCAAGAATTACAGGATACAAGATCGATATCAAGAGCGAATCCCAGATTGAAGCTGAGGAGGAAGCCTTTGATGAGGACTTTTCCGAAGAATTGGAAACAGAAGACGTTATTGCATCTGCAGAAGTAGCGGAAGAAGTATCTGAAGCAAAAGAAGACGTTGCTGATGCTGCATCTGCCGAAGAAGAGTCTGATAAATAGTATGGAAAAAAAGGAACCCATGAGAAGATGCCTCGGTTGCGGCGAAAGTTTTCCAAAGAAGCAGCTGGTAAGAATTGTTCTTACTCCCGAAGGGGAAGTAAAGATGGATCTTTCCGGAAGGCTTAACGGAAGGGGAGCGTACATCTGCCGTAACACAGAGTGTCTTGATAATGCAATAAAACGCAAGTTAGTAAATAAAGCTCTTAAGGCACCGGTCAGCGATGAACTGGCTGCCGAGCTTAAAAAGGAATTAATGTAATGTCTGCAGCTGAAAAGAAAGCAGCGTCCTACCTGGGACTTGCACAAAAGGCAGGCAAGTTAAAGAGCGGCGAGTTCCTTACCGAAAAAGCGGTTAAGGACGGTTCGGCAAAACTTGTGATCATTTCAAAGGATGCATCCGACAATACCGGAGGCAAGATCGAAGATGCCTGCAAATATCGAAATATACCGTTTATGAGGCTTTTTGAGAAAGAAGACCTTGGACATATAATCGGAAAAGAAATGCGTGTGGTTCTCGCGGTAACCGACGAAGGTTTCGCAAAAGCCATACTTAAGTGCTTCGAGTAACGGAGGTAAAGCATATTGAGTAAATTATTATCGGAAGTGGCAAAGGATTGTAACGTAAAGACACCTGAGCTTATTAACTATCTTAGAGAAAAGGGTGTTGACGCCAACAGCGGAAATACAAGCCTTGACGAGTCGGCTATTGAACTGGCATATTCCTTCTACGGAGTGCCTTATCATAAGCCTTCCGCAGAAAAGGCCAAGGCTGCAAAGCCCAAGCGTAAGCTTTATGATGCCAACGGCAATCCTATAAAGAAACAGTTTGACGAAAACGGAAAGGAAATCCCTTACACCGGTCCTGTTTATGATGAAAACGGTAACCAGCTTGTAAGGAAGAAGAAAGTTCAGTTCTTTGACAAGGACGGAAATCCTGTTAAGCGTGAACTTGACGAAAACGGCAAGCCTTTACCTTTCAAGTTTGATGTCTATGACGAAAACGGCAAGAAGATTATCTTCAAGAAGAAGGGTGAGTCAAAGAAGCCTGAAAAGAAAGAAGAAGTCGAAGAGAAAAAGGCCGTAAAGGAAGAAACTTCCGAAGAAAAGCCTGTTAAGGAAGAAAAGCCTAAGAAAGAGGCTCCTGCAAAGAAGGAAGAGGCTGCTGCTCCGAGACCTGCAAGGGTTGCAAGAGTTAACGTTTACGATGAAAGAAGAAAACGTGAAGAAGCCAGAAAAGAAGCGGCAAAGAATGCTGCTCCTTCCGAAGGAAGAGGTTTCAGAAAGAATGACGGCGGCCGTGACGGCGGTCGTGGCGGCGCATCTGCCGGAAACTTTGGCAACAAAGGAAACTGGAACAAAGAAGGCGGATTCTCCAAAGATAAAGACGGAGATGCAAGAAAGGGCGGATTCTCCCGCAGAAACGACAGCAGAAATTCCGGCGGCGCATCCTTTAAGTCCGAAATGGGCAAGGAACTAAGCCGTGATAAGAGAGCTGCCGAATTCTCCGAAAAGAAGAAAGACAGACAGGGCAAAAACAAGGGCTTTGATTATGATGATGACGGTTTAAGAAGACCAAAGAAGAAAGACCCTAACCGTAAGGGTGCTTTCATCATGCCTAAGCCTGTTGCAAAGAAGGAAGAAGATCCTAACGAGATCAAGACTATCACCGTAGGTGAAACAATCACCGTTAAGGAACTTGCCGATAAACTCAAGAAGAACTCTTCGGAAATCATTAAGAAGCTCTTCCTTGAAGGAAAGATGTATTCCATCAACTCCGAGATTCCTTTCGAAGAAGCGGAAGAAATCGCTTTAGGCTACGATATTCTTGTTGAAAAGGAAGAAATCGTAGACGTGGTTGAGGAACTCATGAAGGATACAGAGGATCCTGAAGAGTCCATGGTTTCAAGAGCTCCCGTTGTCTGCGTAATGGGTCACGTTGACCATGGTAAGACATCTATTCTTGATGCCATCAGAAATACACATGTAACCACAAGAGAAGCCGGCGGTATCACCCAGCACATCGGTGCTTACATGGTTGAAATCAATAACAGAAAGATTACTTTCCTTGATACTCCGGGTCATGAAGCCTTCACAACCATGAGACTTCGTGGTGCCATGGCTACCGATATTGCCGTACTTGTTGTTGCGGCAGATGACGGTGTAATGCCTCAGACCATTGAAGCTATTAACCATGCCAAGGCTGCAGGTATCCAGATCGTAGTTGCCATCAACAAGATGGATAAGGAAGGTGCCAACCCCGACCGTGTTCTTTCGGAACTTTCCGAGCAGGGACTTGTATCCGAGGAATGGGGCGGTTCCACAACTATGGTTAAGGTATCAGCCAAGACAGGAGAAGGTCTTGATAACCTTCTTGAAATGATACTTCTTACTGCAGATGTACTTGAACTCAAGGCCAATCCTAACCGTAACGGTCGTGGACTTGTGCTTGAGGCAAGACTTGATAAGGGCCGCGGTCCTGTTGCAAACGTACTTGTTAAGAAGGGTACACTTCGTGTCGGCGACAACATTGTTGCCGGTCCCGTACATGGTAAAGTACGTGCCATGATTAACGATCATGGTATTAATGTAAAAGAAGCCACACCTTCAATGCCTGTATCCGTACTCGGTCTTAACGGCGTGCCTACTGCAGGTGACGAATTCGTTGTAACCGAAACAGATAAGGAAGCAAGAACTATTGCCGAGGCATATATTGCCAAGAAGAAGGAAGAACTTCTTAAAGAAACAAAGGCTAAGCTTTCTCTTGAAAGTCTCCATGACCAGATTGAAGAAGGTAAGCTTAAGGAACTTAATATCATCGTTAAAGCCGATGTTCAGGGTAGTGTTGAGGCTGTTAAGCAGAGTCTTACCAAACTTTCCAACGAGGAAGTTGCCGTTCGTGTTATCCACGGCGGAGCCGGTAACATTAATGAGTCCGACGTAATCCTTGCCAGCGCATCCAATGCCATTATTATCGGTTTCAATGTTAAGCCTGATAATGCTGCCAAGGAAACAGCTGAGAAGGAAAAGGTTGACTTAAGACTTTACAGCGTAATTTACAATGCTATCGACGATATTGAAGCTGCCATGAGCGGTATGCTTGATCCGGTATATGAAGAAATCGTTATCGGTAAGGGCGAAATCCGTCAGATATTCAAGGCATCAGGCGTTGGTAACATTGCAGGTTCTTACATTACCGACGGAAAAGCATCCAGAGGCTGCTCTGCACGTATTTTCCGCGGCGAAGAGAAGATTTTCGAAGGACAGCTTGCATCTCTTAAGAGATTCAAGGACGATGTTAAGGAAGTTCAGGCAGGATTTGAATGCGGACTTTTATTTGAGAAGTTTGACCAGTTCGAAGAGGGAGATACTATAGAGTTCTACCATCTTCAGGAGGTTCCGAGAAGCCGTGAGAAAAAATAGTATTAAAAACGTAAGAATCAATGCCGAAGTTCAAAGAGAATTAAGCACTATTATAGCCAGGGAGATTAAGGATCCGAGAATTGCACCCATGACCAGCGTAACTGCTGTTGAGGTGGCTCCGGACCTTAAGACGGCAAAGGTTTATATTAGTGTATTGGGAGATGAGACGTCTAAGTCCGACACTATTGCCGGACTTAAAAGCGCCTCGCCTTTCATACGCTCTTGCCTTGCAAAGTCCGTAAACCTTCGCAACACTCCCGAGCTTAAGTTTATTCTTGACGATTCCATTGAGTACGGCATTAAGATGTCCAAGATTATTGAATCCATGAATATTTCGCATGATGAGGAAGATAATGAGCAGTAAGCTTTTGGAAGCCGTAAAAGAGGCTAAAACAATTGGAATATCGGGTCATATTCGTCCTGACGGTGACTGTGTAGGTTCCACCAGCGGGTTCTATCATTATGTCAAAGACAATTACCCTGACAAGGAAGTTAAGTACTTTCTTCAGCCTTTTGCTACAGGGATTGCCGAAGTAATTGATGTACCGCCGGTATCTTCCTACGAAGAATATAAAGATTATGTATTTGATCTTTTTGTTTCTCTGGATTCATCCACATCGGACAGACTGGGAGAGGCGGAAGTTATCTTTAACAACGCCAAAAAGACCCTGGTTCTTGATCATCACAAAACCAATATCGGTTTCGGTGACATTAACATAGTGGTTCCCGATGCATGTTCCGCCTGCGAAGTTTTATATGACAACCTTGAGGCAGATAAGATCAGCCTTTCGGCTGCCAAATCCATATATCTGGGGATTGTTCACGATTCCGGAGTATTCAAGTACAATTCCGTAACCGGACACACCATGGAAGTTGCAGGCAGGCTCATGGATAAGGGAATTGAAATATCCAACCTTATCGACCGCAGTTTCTATGCCAAAACATGGAACCAGACAAAGCTCTTTGCATGGGCCCTTGAAAAAGCTTCGATTACCGATGACGGCCTTGTTACCTATACTCTTATAACTCTTGACGACCTTAAAAAGTATAATTGCACGTCAATGGATACGGACGGTATCGTTGAGCAGTTAAGGCTTGTTGATACAGCGGAAGTTTCAGTTTTTGTCCGCCAGGACGGG
>CACYBJ010000247.1 GCA_902772565.1 uncultured Lachnospiraceae bacterium
CAGAATCCATATTATAGAGCATTTAATATTGAAGGGGGTACGGATAAATGAGAATTCAAAACATGTTTCATGACAACATCGATCGAAAGATTAATGGTGTTGTAAAAGTAGATCAGGATGCCGCTGATGTTCTGAAACAAGAAGTGCAGGAATATGTCATTACCAGAGACATCCGGAAACATATGATTACATTCTTTAACAATTATGGTGAGGCATTTGAAGTTCCCACTGCCGATATCGGAGTTTGGATTTCCGGTTTCTTTGGTTCCGGTAAATCCCACTTCCTTAAAATGTTATCTTACCTGCTGGAGAATAAAGAAGTAGACGGCAGGAAAGTGGCTGATTATTTCCGCGAAAAGTTCGATGATGAAGCAACGTTTATGCCAATTGCAAGTGCTATCCGGAAAGAAACGGACACTATTCTGTTTAACATTGACATTGAAGGCTCTATTAACAAAGACAAGACCGCGGTTCTTCGTGTTTTTGCCAAGATGTTTTATAACTATCTGGGATATTACGGAGAAAACTTAAAGTGTGCCAAATTGGAGCAGTTCGTTGAAAAGCAGGGAAAGACGGCGGAGTTTAGAAAAGTATTTGAGGAAAAGAATGGCACCCCTTGGGTTGAATCGCGAGATGCCTTTGCTTTCTTTGAAGACGACGTGGTTGCTACCCTCGTAGAAGTATTGGGAATGAGCGAGACAGCAGCTCGTAATTGGTTTGACGGAACGGAGACGGTCGAGATGTCTATTGCACAGCTTGTTTCCGAAATGAAAGACTATGTTGACAAAAAAGATAAAGACTTCCGCCTACTTTTTATGATAGATGAGGTTGGCCAGTATGTTGGAGATGATACGGATTTACTTATCAATCTGCAGTCTTTGATTGAAAAGATTGGAAGTGAATGTAACGGAAAAATCTGGGTGGTTTGCACCGGTCAGGAAGCAATTGATGAAATCATTAAGACCAGACAAGATCAGTTTTCCCGTATTCAAGCCAGATTTAAGACAAGATTGTCGTTAACGTCTTCTTCTGCTGACGAAGTAATTCAAAAGAGAATCCTTTGCAAAAAAGAAGAGGTGGTTCCGAGTCTGGAACAGATTTATACCGAAAACGATTCTGTTCTTCGTAACCTATTTAGCTTTACGGATTCCATTTCTGATATTAAGGGATATAACGGTCCGGGCGAGTTTACAAAGAACTTCCCGTTCGTTCCTTATCAGTTTATCATCATGCAGAAGGTGTTCTCTGAGATTCGCAAGCACGGTAACTCCGGAAAGCATTTGTCCGGCGGTGAGCGCTCCATGTTGTCTGGATTCCAGGAGGCAGCACAGAAGATTGAAGATAAGGATGAATACGCATTAGCGCCATTCTATCTTTTCTACGACACTGTACATACCTTCCTTGACAGTTCTATTCGCCGAGTAATTGAAAGATGTCAGAATGCAGCAGATACGAACGCAGGAATTGAACCGCAGGATGTAAATGTTTTGAAACTTTTATATCTTGTTCGTTATATTGATGATATTAAGGCAAATCTTGACAATATCGTCATTCTTATGGCCGATGACATCCGTATGGATAAAATTATCATGCGTGAGCAGGTGAGAGGCTCTCTTGACCGTTTACTTAAGCAGAATTACATCGGGCGTACCGGTGATACCTATAATTTCCTTACCGACGAAGAACAGGATATCCAAAAGGATATTAAAAATACGCCGGTGGATACCGCTTCGATTGTCGAACGTATATCCCATATGATTTTCGGAGATATCTATACTACGAAGAAGTTCCGATATGGTAAGTATGATTTTGCATTTGACCAGATGGTTGATAATACAACTGTTGGTGCAGTAACCGGTGGAATGCGATTGAAAGTATTGACTGTTGCAACGGATGCAGTTGAAAAAAATGACTTGCATATGATGTCCGAATCCGCCGGCCAGTCTATCGTGGTTCTCTCTGATACACCATATTATGAGTCTTTGGAAAGTGCAATGAAGATTCGCAAATATGTGAAGCAGAGAAATGTTGCGCAGCTTCCTAAGAGTGTAAGGGACATTATTACGAATTATCAAAACGAAGCGGACAAATATGAACTTTCTGCACAAAGTGATTTAGCAGAGGCAATCGCTAATGCAACATTCTTCGTTGACGGTGAAAAGATTGATATAAAGACGACGGCGGTTTCCTCCAAAGAAGAAGATCCGGCAAAACGTGAATATGAAATTAAAAAGGGTAAAGCAAGAAACGCTATTGACCAGTCTTTGGAATATCTTGTTGCTCATGTTTACAGCGACTTAGACCTGATTGTTGAAAATTCTGAATCAGATGCTGATATAATCGCTATTCTGACGGGAGGAGTAAAAATGATTCCCGGGGCAGAGCCGAACCGAGATGCAGCCGCCAAGGTGGAAGAATACCTAGAAATGCAGGATCGAAAACACCTGCCAACATCCATGTCCGATGTGCAGAGCAGATATCAGGCTATCCCGTATGGTTGGCGCGAAATAGATATTGCTGCTGTTGTAGCACTCTTAATTGTCAACCAGAAGGTTACGATTAAATATGCGGGTTCAACTGTGCAACCCAATAACCCCAAACTTCCGGATATGCTTCGTAAGAAGAGCGAAATTGGTAAGACACAGATTTCCAAGAGAGTAGCTCCATCTGCAACAAAAATAAAGAATTTAAAGGAAATGCTCCGGGACTACTTTAATATTATGGATATTCCATCGGATGAGGATGGATTAATCGAGTTTATTATTGAAAAATTCGAGGTATTAAAGGATCATTACGAAAATCTTCTTATTCGTTATGAAGGACATGCCTACCCGGATAAACTTGTCGTTGTGGACGCAATTAAGGTTGTAAAAGATGTTTTGGC
>CACYBJ010000248.1 GCA_902772565.1 uncultured Lachnospiraceae bacterium
AACCTCAGAAAATATTTCGAAGAATATAAAGAAGGCGACCATCCCGTTATCGAGAGAGTCGCCGTTGGCGGTGAATCAGGACCCGAGGCCAGAGTCTGCGACTATGCCTGGGTGATTGATATGCACATGCAGTGCGTTGAATATAATGTAGGCTTCCACTACCACCAGACCGGAGCCAGACTTAAGCGCGGAAATAAGGAATATAACATTCCCAGGGAATTCCAGCATACGCAGGCTGATGCGGCAGGGCTGGAGTTTAGGAAGACACAATGAACAATTGAGCAATCACTACCTTTAGCAATATCGAGAAAAATATTTTTTTGTTTCCTATTCCTTATGTTTTCCACCATACTATATTTGAGGGAAGAAAAGATATTCTTACTGAACTAACATAAAAAAGGAGAAACTTATGGCAAACGAAAAAAATACGGACAATAAGAATTTAACTACTTTGCAGGAAATAACCCAGATGAACATATTACAAATAATAATAGTCAATAACGTTAATGATTTCTACATATAAACTGACAAGGAGAGAATACGATGAAGTCAAGTGATGAATTATCAAACACAACGCCTGAAAAGGACAAACAAACCAAGTGCATTAGAATTGATGGTGTCATTGAAGTGCAGGAAGATCTGTCGTTAGATGAGTTTTTGAATAGTTTTATTGCTTTTATTGAAAGCCATGGCTGGTATTTCGGCGGCAAGACCAGTGATGAGCCGGAGGATGAATATGAATGAATTGAAAAGAATGCTCAACAATGTAAATGATTCATATTATGACTTTGTTGTAGCTGTATTAACATATGCAAATAAAAAAGAAGCAAGAACAACTAGCATAAAAGAATTTATAGCAGATAACCCAAACGCTACAACCTCAGAAATATTATCGTTCATAAGCGAACAAAATGACTTTGGGGAAGATAATATTACAGAATAGTAATCTTATCCCAAAATGTGACCTAAATTATGTACTTCTATAAAAAAAACCCGGGCACTGTTGTACCCAGGGTAATCATCTGCCTTACGCATTTCCTATAATTCCTATTTCGAAGCGCGCCTACTTTTTACGTAATAGTTCACCAGATAAATGACCAGTATCACCGTAAGTATAAACTCTATGATCGCTACGATCACCATAATGCCCGCCACGGCCCACATATCGATGCCCTCTTTGTACTCTGCGATCTTATAGAGCTCGACTATGGGGTACTTTCCGGGATAATACGTTGTCGGGTCTGCCGGATCGTTGGCATATGCCACGCCCTTTCCGTAAATTATCAGGCTTTCGGTATTTCCGTTGCTCTCGTCAATATAGGAATCGTCCGGATAAACCAGAAAATCCATGGAATATCCTTCGCCGATAAAGGCTGATTTATGCATATGATACTTAAGATAGCTCACGCCTTCCAAAGTGATTTCCTCCGGACCCGAGCACACGTAATATTCGCCCGGGTAACCGGCTTTTTCGGCCTCTTTAAAAACTTCTTGTCTATGTTCGAGCTGCTTTTTTTCGATTCTTGTACAGATTCCAAAAGCCACAAGGGAAATAACCGCCACAGCGATTATCAGCGTGCCCAGTATTTTCCAGAATTTACGTTCTCTCAGACTTTTCATAACCCCTCGCTACTTCAGTTCGCAGTATGAATCCGGCCAGGCTCTGCATATTATTCTGAGTCCGTACTTCCTCGCCAGGGAAATGGCCTCCGTGGTAGGAACCGCCTTGCTGACAAGCACCGGTATCCCCGCCGCAATCGTCTTTTCCGCCATATCCGCCGCTATACGTCCGGTGGTGAACACCATGGTTCCGGCCGGATTCTTCCCTTCAAGAAGCATGTGTCCAACCGCTTTATCAAGCGCATTGTGCCTGCCTATATCCTCAAAACTCTCCGTTGTTCCGTCTTCAAAACGGATATAACAGCTGTGGGTGCCACCGGTGGTCCTGTGCAGTTTTCCGTCTTCAACAAACTTTCCGGCCAACTCAAAAACCGCCTTCCTGTCCACATAGGTCTCCGGCAGATGCAAAAGTTCCCTCACCCTTCCCATGTACTGTTTGTTGCCGGTACAGCAGGTGGGCTCATGACCCGTGTAGGGTTTGAATTCTGCATTATCGTTAAGCACGACTTCCACGATGTTTCCCTCACCGCAGATAAAGAGGCTTTTTATATCCTCTGCCGCAGTGATGATTCCTTCGGTGTAAAGCCTGCCCACCACAAGCTCCGTAAGATGCTCCGGAGTGCATGACAGCCTGAAGGCCGGCATGCCGTTTACGGAAACCTCTGTGAAATGCTCGGTGATGACTTCCTCGTCTTTTTCCCGCTGCGTTCCGTCGGCACAGATGACCTGCCAGGTTACGGTATCCGTTGTTTTTAGGTTTTGGGCGTGATTGTGAAATCTGTCCGGTTTATCCATTATATGCAGCCTTTCGCTTCGGTTCTCTAGAAGAACTTCGCAATCTCATCAATTTCTTTTCTCGGCGGTTTGTGTGGGTCATTTTCGCGGACGCCGATGGCGATAACCGCAACCAACTCCTGTGAATCCGGAATTCCAAAACCGCTTCTGATTGCTGCTTCGTCTCTGATTCCCATGATCAAAGAATCGTAGCCTGTCTCTCTTGCCTTAAGAATAAGGTTTTCATTCTGAAGGCCAAGGTCGTAGGCGCCCCACTCATCACCGATTTCATTGGTAGGTGTTCCGTCGGTGTTGAAACCGGCGCAGCCCTTTTCGAAGGCGGTAATAATGTAGGCCACGGCATTTTCCGTATTCTTTGCGTTAAACTCCGGCAGACACTGGGTCTTTACATAGTTTAATTTGTCCTCGCTTATAGCCACATAGTAGCGTCCCGTCTGAGAGTTCTTCCAGCTGGGAGCCTGTCTGGCAGCATCAAGAATGACCTTGATCTGGTCTTCGCTGATCTTCATGCCCGGCTTATAATGCCTGATGCTTCTTCTGCTTTCAAGTAACTGTGA
>CACYBJ010000249.1 GCA_902772565.1 uncultured Lachnospiraceae bacterium
GGAAAGAGGCACAACCACTTCCCCGGCGTAGTTAAGCAGACCGCACTTTCCGTCTTTTTCTACAGCTACAAGACCGTAGCCGGCACCGAAGGCTTCATCATACTCTATGGGAACTATTACATTTCCTTCCAGATCGATGTAACCGTAATGGGTTCCGTCTCCGACTACCGCAGCACCGTCGGCAAATGCGCCGGCGTACTCAAAACTGCAAGGGATAACTTCGTTACCCTTTCTGTCAGCATAGCCCCAGAGGCCGGTTTCTCTGTCTCTTACAGCCACAAGGCCGCAGGAAAAGTATCCGGCATCGTCATAGTCTGTAAGCTCAAGTTTCTCTTTTCCGGTTTTATCATAGAAGCTGACGGTTTCGATCACGCCGTCCTTATATGAATAACAGGTAATGAGTCCGTCTCCGTACCATCCTAAAACCTTGGAACCACTGCAGTAATCCGCACAGTATCTGGAACTGATGTTTCCACCGCCGACCCATGATACGTTAAAGCCTGCAGGGAAGGTGTAAAGAACGGTTCCGTCAAAATCGTAAACTGCCGGTGTTCTTACCCAGTCGCCTCCCTTTACTTCGGTAAAGCCCAGAACCATGTCATTTCTCACAGGATAGGCCATGCATGCGTTTAAAACAACTTCCGTAGGACCGTCTTCCGTAAGTTTCCACATTTTAGGACTTAACTGCTCCTCGATGGACATGTCATAATACTCTGTCATGTCCGCAGGAGAATTGGAAAGTGTGATATACTCTCCGTCCACTCCGTAATCATAGGGAGTGATATTATAATCAAATACAAGCTCTCCGTCCTTTGAAAGGAGGGCTTTTTCATCATAGTCACGGCCTGCGGGACGGATAAGCTGTCCGTATCCGTAGCCTGCGTTTGTTACATAATAGGCCTCTATCCCGGTCTTTACCGTTTCAACTTCCACAGATGCCGCCGCTTCAAGAATTCTCTCTGCAGCATCTTCTGAAATAAGGCTCTCACCGCCGAGAACGTATACTTTCTGTCCGTTATGGGAATTCACTCTTGCGTAGCTTTCCACCGTGGCAATTACGTTTTCCGAATTCTGCACAAGAAGAAGAGGCGAGCCGCAGGCAAATGCCATAGGTCCCGCAGAAAGTCCGTCGGGATAGTTTGCGGCATATGCCAGAGTAAGTGTGGTAGGAGTCACAAAAAACTCGCGGGCAACGGCGGTGGAGGTTTTAAACCTGTCAGCGCCGGCTATACGTTTTACGTTTCCTATTTCCAGCTCGCAAAGAGCGTCTTCAACTTCTTTTGTAACTACGCCTTCGCCGCCGATAATGTAAATATTATGGGTTCCCGTAAGGCCTTTCAGGAATTCTGTCTGTTCTTCAAGGAGTCTGTTTCCCGGTACCAAAAGTATGGCCTTACCGGTTGCCGCAGCGCTTAAGCTGTCAGGGAAACTGAGACCGGTACATACAAGAATGTCTTCGCCGTCTTCAAATTCCCCGGCTTTTATTATCATAAGATTGGTTTCGTATCTGTCGCTTCCCTGAATACGAGTGATCCTTTCGGCATATGCCTCGCCCATCTTTTCTTCGAAGGATGCGGGAACGGCTCCTGTTCCACCAAGAACATAGACTGTTCCGTCCTCGGAAAGGTTTTCCTTTACATAGGCAGTCATTTTATCCATGACCGCACCGCCTCTTCCGTCGGCCACAAGAAGGACCGGAGCGTTCATTCTTGCTCCAAGGTAACTTCCTGCCAGAGCATCGGCAAAGCCTGTACCGCTTGCTACAACCATAGCGGAAAACTTATCGAGTTCCAGCGCTTTTTTTAGTTCTTCCGCTGCCAGTATGGATGTTTCAAATCTGTCCGCACCGGCAAGCCTTACCACTTCAGGCTCCGCAGTCGAATAGGCCAGAACCTTTCCGGGACGCATGTAACCGGAAAACATTCCAACTACCAGCGCAAATACCATTAACGCCGAAACAGTTATTCTTCTAACTCTCTTCATGATACCTCTTTCAATAAATTACTTTAAAATGCTTTCTACCGCCGCATCGCTTATGCGGGACTCTCCGCCGATAACCATTGCACCTACCAGGCTCTTCAGATGTTTTCCGCAATACTCAGTTGCAGCCTTTCTGGAACCTGCTCCGCTCTGAGCAAGAATAATCGGTGAACTCATCTCAAATGCCATTGGGCCGGCAGCCAGACCGTCCGGGAAATCTCCGCCATAGGCAAGAAATACGCATTGCGGGTCTGTAAAGAATTTTTCGGCAATACGTACGGATGTTTCATATCTGTCCGCACCGGCAATTCTCTCGGTAGGACCATATTTTGCCAATTCATCACTGACTGCCTTTGTAACCACCGATTCTCCGCCGATCATATAGAATTTCACTTTATCGGGCATTCCGCTGAGATACTCTTTCTGAGCATCGGTCAGCCTGTCCGGCACAAGAAGGATAGGCATACCAAGTGAGGAAACACTTAAGGCATCTGCAAAGTTTTTGCCTGTACATACCAAAACAGGATATTCATTTTCTGTCCTCGAGATTAACCCTGTTTCATTGAGAATCTGAAGGTTTGTTTCGTAACGATCTTTACCTGCAAGACGTTTGACAGATATGTCGCTACCCAGTTTCTCTTCGAATTTGCCGGATACGGCACCGGTTCCTCCCAGGACATATACTGTTCCGTTATAGGCTAAATTATTCTTTATATAATCAACCACCTGATCCATGGAACCGGATGAAACAAGAAGAATAGGGCAATTAAA
>CACYBJ010000250.1 GCA_902772565.1 uncultured Lachnospiraceae bacterium
ATTGAGGCGGTAAAGTTTCTTGTTTTTAGACCATTCAGGCACAGGAAGCAGGAACAGCATTAGCATGGGGAGCACGGATAGAGTCATTTTATATAGAAGCTTCCTCCCGACTACTTCATCCAGAAAGGCCGCAACCAGAAGAAAACCGACTGCGTATTTCAACTTTTGATGAGCGGTCGATTCATCGTAGATATACCCAAAGAAAGCGCCGATCAAGTAAGCAGGGAAAAAGGATTTGATATTCCCAGTATAATGGTACTTCCCATTACCGATATAAAGCTTGTCCCAAAATACATAAAGTAGAAGAATCAGGACAACAACGGATAGCCATCTGGTTTTCTTGCTGCGAAACAGTACTAGGAAGGCAGGGGAAAGAAGCGCAAACAGAAAAACCGCGTAAACATACCAGAACACTCCGAGAGGAGGCCATAATCGCAGGAGAAAGGTTTGAGCGAACATCTCTCCAAGCGTCCATGAATTACCTTGCAGAATTGACTTGATGATAAAAATAATCTGCCATAAAAGGTAAGGGATTAGAAGCGTTTGCACACGGGATTTCAATTTTCTTCCAAGTGTCTGAAAAGAAAGATTCCGAAAGAGCAGAAAGCCTGTAATGGAAAAAAACCAACACATGCAGAGCATGGATATAGGCCCTGTAATGATGTCTGTGAATAACTGGTTCCACCAAAGGTCTGAGGAATTGACAGCAAACGCGTTGTCAGGTGACTCGCAATGGTAGAGCATAACCTCACACATCATCAGAAAGCTTATTGCAGGTATTTTTTCTTGTAAGTCCTTTGACACAATGTGCCTCCTTTTCAAACAGATGAAACTCGCAGAAGCAGGTTCTGCGAGTTTTTGTAGTTGTGGTATGATTTAATCCGCCAGAACATAATCTAGTACAGGCCGTGCCTTAGCGTGGATATCTTCATATAAAGCCCGAAACACTTTGGCACAGTTTCCGCAGTCGGACAGAAAGAACATGGTAATGGATTTCATCGCAATGATTTCTCCAAAAAAACGAAAAACGCAGGACTGCTTGTAATACTTACTATTAATAAATAATTTGAGAATCAACCGTAGCTGCTATACCAGTTGGAATAATCCGTTCCAGTATAGTGTGCGGTATACGATCCGTCAAGTTTTCCTACTACGCGATTATAATCTTCACTGCCTTCTTCATAAGGAGTTGGACAGTAATCGTTGTAATTATCTAACGTATACCCTTCATAGACAGGACGACTGCTAACGCAACAGGGGATCACCTTCCAACTGTCGACGGAAATAGAACCGTCCAAATCCCGTTTCAAAAGGACCTGAAAAATTGCTGTGTCGCGGTCACTCGGCGCAGTGTGGCCGCCGAAACTGAATTCACCCATACTGTAGAGAATAATCCCACCGTTATATTCCTCAATCGGTTGCAGACAATGAGGGTGACAGCCGAAAATAAGGTTGGCTCCCGCGTCAATACATGCTCTGCCAACTCTCACCTGATTGTCATTCACAGCCTTCAGTTCTTGACCCCAGTGGAAGCAGCAAACGATATAATCGACATTTTCAGCCTTTAGCATCTGAATGGCAGAAGTTGCTTTGTCTTCACTGGGAGCCATATCATTTCCCGCACAGTATATGCCGATTCTTAAACCGTGTTCAGTAGTAAAAATCTGATAGCTGTCTTCTGTGCCGTAGGCAATGCCGTGTTCTTCCAGAGCAGTCTGCGTTGCTTGAAGCCCAGCTTGGCCAAAATCCAGAGCATGATTATTTGCCGTGGTTACAAATTCAACCCCGCCTTCAACCAGAATTTGAGCATTGGCTGTGGGGGCGCGGAAGTTAAACTGTTGATCAGAAAAAATTTGTTGATCGGCGAAGGTACATTCAAGATTCGTGATGGTTAACTCGTCATCCAGAAAGTACTGAGATGTATTCTTGAAAGGATAGCTGTAGTCACCTTTCATCCACCAACCAAAAGAGTACTGCGATTCATCACTTAGTCCATTACGGTTTGCCAATGTTTCATCGCCAAT
>CACYBJ010000251.1 GCA_902772565.1 uncultured Lachnospiraceae bacterium
ATATCATTAAAGTTTGCCCACTTAACACCGCCTACAAGAGGCTCGAAGGCATCCCTGTAATGCTTGGTTCCCGTTACGGATAAAGAACCCATGGAACGGCCGTGGAAGGAATGCTCCATGGCAATGATTTCGCTTCCTGCCTCACCATGTTTTTTATAATAATACTTTCTTGCAAGTTTAATGGCTCCTTCAATAGCTTCCGTACCGCTGTTTGTAAAAAATACGCGGTCCATTCCGGATGCGGCGGTTACGGCTACTGCTGCATCTGCCAGAGCTTCCGTATAGTAATAATTGGATGTGTGAACCAGCTTGTCCACCTGGTTCTTAACCGCATCGTTAAATTCCTTTACGTTGTATCCGAGGGCAAATACTGCAATACCGGCGCAAAAGTCCAGATACTTCTTGCCGTCGTTATCGTAAAGATATACGCCGTCGCCGTGGTCGAAGGCTATCTGATACCTGTTATATGTTTTCATAAGAGCCGAATCGGCTTTTTCGATAATATTTTCGGTTGTCATGACTTTTCCTTTCCGATTTACTGATCGTTAATTATAGCTGTACCGATACCTTTGTTTGTAAAGAACTCAAGAAGAAGGCAGTGAGGGCTTCTTCCGTCGATGATATGAACTCTGCTTACGCCGTTCTTTGCTGCTTCAATACAGTTACGGATTTTGGGGATCATACCGCCGCCGACGATTCCGTCGGTGATAAGGCCTTCAGCTTCGGTAAGTGTAAGCTGGGAAATAAGGGAATCAGGATCCTCGGGATCGCGTCTTACACCTTCGATATCCGTAAGGAAAGCAAGTTTTTCGGCACCGAGAGCCGCAGCAATGGCACATGCGGCGTCATCTGCATTTATGTTGTAGGAATTACCGTCATCATCCATTCCGATGGGGGCAATTACAGGAACATAGCCGTTTTCGATAAGCGTATCGATTACGTCGGTATTAACCTCGTTAACATTTCCTACAAAGCCGATGTCCTGACCGTTTACCGTTTTCTTGCTGCACTTAAGCATGCCGCCGTCTTTACCGCTGATGCCGCAGGCATTAACGCCGAGTTCCTCAATCATGGTAACAAGACTCTTGTTTACTTTGCTGAGAACCATTTCGGCAACTTCCATAGTTTCTTCATCTGTAACACGAAGACCTTCGACAAACTGAGGTTCCTTACCCATAAGGCCAACCCATTTGCTGATTTCCTTACCGCCGCCGTGTACGATAACAGGATGCATTCCCACAAGCTTAAGAAGGGCCACGTCCTTAATAACATTCATCTTAAGGAAGGGGTCAAGCATGGCGCTGCCGCCGTATTTTACCACTACTATTTTATTGTTGAATTTCTGAATGTAAGGCAGAGCCTCTATGAGGGTTTCCGCCTTAAATACCACATTGTCAAGTTCGCTGTTCATTTTATATACCTTTGTCCTGCTGTTTTTTATTACGGTAATTAGCTTCTGTAATCGCCGTTTATCTTTACATAATCGTAAGTAAGGTCGCAACCCCAGGCTGTTGCCTTTTCGTAGCCTGCCTTAACATCGATCTTAATTGTTACTTCCTTCTGTGAAAGCATTTCTGTTGCTGTCTCTTCGGAATAATCCGTTGCCATTCCGTTTTCAACCAGTTTTAACTTGAAATCATCATCGTCGTCGGATTTAACTTCAAGATATACATCCACCTTCTCCGGATCAAACCACGCACCGGAATAACCGAGGGCACAAAGGATACGGCCCCAGTTGGCATCTGCCCCGTAAAGAGCTGCCTTAACAAGATTTGAAGAAACAACCGATTTTGCAAGAACAACCGCATCGTTCTTGGTTTTGGCATTACGTACTTTGCATTCCATAAGACGTGATGCGCCTTCGCCGTCGGCTGCCATTTTCTTTGCAAGAGACTTGCAAACAACCTTAAGAGCAGTTTCGAAGTTATCGTAGTTCTTGTCCTTCTTAACGATCTTTTCGTTTCCTGCAAGACCGTTGGCAAGAATAATGAAAGTATCGTTGGTTGATGTATCACGGTCGACACTGATCATATTGAAAGTCTCGTTAATAACATTTGATGCAGCCTCCTGAAGAAGTGCCTCATCAATGTTGATATCGGTGGTTACAACCGAAAGCATGGTTGCCATATTGGGATGGATCATACCCGAACCCTTGGCCATACCGCCTACGGTGATTTCAATGTCTTCATCAATAATGGAGAAGTTGGCCGCACATTCCTTCGGCTTTGTATCGGTTGTCATGATTGCAACTGCCGCATCATGTCCGGCATCTGCCGTATCGGAAAGTTTCTTTGCAAGTTCGGGCATCGCTGCCGTAATCACGTCCATAGGCATAGGCTGACCGATTACACCTGTTGATGCGGTAAATACCTGCTCCGGACTTATTCCCAGTTCCCTTGCTGCCGCAGCGGCAAATGCATAGTTGTCTTCCTTGCCCTGCTTGCCCATACATGCATTGGCGATTCCCGAATTAAGGACTACCGCATGCTTTGGCTGTAAATTCTTAAGAATATCCTTGCACCAGATTACAGGTGCTGCTTTAACAAGATTAGTGGTAAAGGTTCCCGCAGCCACACAGGGAGTCTTGCTGTAAACCATTGCCATATCCATTTTGTCTTTTTTTCTGATACCGGCACATACGCCTGCTGCTTCAAATCCCTTTGCAGATGTAACGCCGCCACTTATCTTACGCATAATCTCTCTCCTTTATAAAATACCCTTTGGTATCAATCTTCTTTTTAAAACCATGACAGATGTCGCTCATATTCTCCGAAAATTTATATTTATGCATTTATTCATGTATATTTATGCATAAACATGCATATCGGGGAAATTATTCACTATTATAATAAAACCCGCCGCTTAAATCAACTCTAAAATACGCACAAAGCTATGGTTAATTATTATGCATATTTGTGACATTTGACAATTTATATAATAAAAGAAACTTTTGCTTGCATGAGACGGACCCGTATTGTATATTTATTCTAAATGGCGACCGGATTCGCCTTAGACGAAAATAATAAACGGAGGAATCTCTAAATATGAAAGATAAAGTTATTCTTGCATATTCAGGCGGTCTTGATACTACCGCTATCATACCTTGGTTAAAAGAAACCTATGACTTTGACGTTATCTGCATCTGTATCGATGTAGGTCAGGGCAAGGAACTTGACGGTCTTGAGGAAAGAGCTAAGTACTGCGGTGCTGCAGGTCTTGAAATTGTAGACGCCAACGACGAATTCGCAGAGGATTACATTTCTCCTTGCGTTATGGCAGATGCCTGCTACGAGAACGAGTACCTTCTCGGAACATCCATGGCCCGTCCTCTTATTGCAAAGATCCTTGTTGAAAAGGCAAGAAAGTACAACGCTGTTGCTATCTGCCACGGCGCTACAGGAAAAGGAAACGATCAGGTTCGTTTCGAGCTCGGTATCAAGGCTCTCGCTCCTGATATCCAGATCATCGCTCCCTGGAGAGATCCTAAGTGGGAAGAAGAAATCAAGTCCCGTGAAGACGAACTTGATTATTGCAAGGCTCACGGTATTGATCTTCCTTTTGCTCCTGATGAGAGCTACTCAAGAGACCGTAACCTCTGGCATTTAAGCCATGAAGGTCTTGAACTTGAAGATCCTGCATGTGCACCTAACTACGATCATATGCTTGTTCTCGGTGTAACACCTGAGAATGCTCCTGAAAAAGGTGAGGAAATCACTCTTCACTTCGAAGCAGGCGTTCCTACAAAGCTTAACGGAACAGCAATGAAATACGCAGATATCATCCGTGAACTCAACGACATCGGCGGAAGAAACGGTATCGGTATCATCGATATCGTAGAGAACCGTGTAGTAGGTATGAAGTCACGTGGTGTTTATGAAACACCGGGCGGAACAATTCTCATGGCAGCTCACAAGCAGCTCGAAGAACTCATCTACGACCGTGAGACAATGTCTGCCAAGATTGAACTTTCCAACAAGTTCGCTCAGCTCGTTTACGAAGGAAAGTGGTTCACACCTCTTCGCGACGCTCTTCAGGCATTCATGACATCCATCAACGAGTATGTAACAGGTGATGTTAATATCAAGCTTTACAAGGGCAACATTATCAAGAAGGGTACCACATCTCCTTACTCACTTTACAATCAGGATATCGCAAGCTTTACAACCGGCGATCTTTACGATCATAAGGATGCCAACGGATTCATTAATCTCTTCGGTCTTTCCCTTAAGGTTCGCGCTATGATGAAGCTTGAGAACAAGGAAAAGAATAACGAGAAATAATAAAAAACGTTTCTCCGATAATTACTAAAACAAAAACTCCTTCCCAAACGGGAAGGAGTTTTTTAGTGCTTATATGATTACAAAAACAGTCATTAATACTGCTCTTACAGAACCGTTCTGTAATTAATGAGCATTACTCTGCAAATACAAGATTCTGGATTGTAAATGTAACCTCGATGGATTCCGGAACGCCGCAGGTCCAGTCGATACCGTGATTGGAATCAATTGAAACAGCTTCGTCAACTACGCTGCCGTCCCAGCCGTTAATAGGCTTTCCTGAGTCAACGATAGAACTGCTGTTAATAGCATTTACGAACTCATCTGTATTAAGTGTAAGTTCTGTTTCGCCGCCGTTGATTGTTACCTTGTCATAACGGATTTCACAGGATGTAACCGCAGATGTAGCTACAAGGCCTTCTGTTACATCGGCATCCTTGAAGTAGATTGTTGAACAATCTGCGAAATCGATACCGTAATCGGAAGCCTTAAGTTCTGTTGTATAAGTTCCGTCTTCAGTAATTTCGATAACATCATTCTCGTTTTCGGTATTTAAACCGTTAATGTCATAGAAGTTAAGTGCAAGACGAAGAACCGGACCGTCGGCAGTTGTGCCGTTGTCATCTGCATCATCTGTCTTGTCAGCGTCATCGTCCTTTGCTTCCTCTGTAGGAGCAGGTGTTGATGTTGATGCTGCCTTAGTCTCTTCCTTCTTGTCACTTCCGCAACCTGTAAGAAGTGCTGCGCCCATTGAAAGTGTGAGCATTACAGCAAGAAATCTTTTTTTCATTTTTTCCTCCGTAGTATGGGCAAGATTCAAGTCAGTACCGCAGCCCACACGGCACCGTTTTTTTCATACGAAAGTATTATACAACAGATTCCTGTTTTTAACCATATTTTTTATCGAGTAGGCTTACTCCTACTCGATTCGACGGGTCATCTCGCGTACGAAGTCCGCTCAATGACCGTTCACTCAGCCCTCGCCCAGCAAGTTTGCTTGCTGCCGAGGGCATTCGCTTATCGCTAAAAAGAAGAAATCCCTTCTGGATTTCTTTGATGTCTCAAAGCCGACGGCTCCCCCGATTGAAAATCGGGGGCTAAAAAACAGCCGGTGCATTGCACCGGCCGTGGTTTTAAACATCTCTTGCAGATCCGTCGATACTGCCGTCCGAATTAAAAGGTGAATCCGTGAACTTGAAAAATGATACTATATCAAGCACAGCATTGATACACAAAACAACTCCGATGGCAATCCAGATGGTCTTCGATGCAGACTTGTAGAAAAGAATCGCAAATATCGCAAGGGCGAACAATACAACCATGCTTACAGTCTGCATAACACCTGGATTCATACCGAGCTTTCTTGCATTAAGAAAGATGGAAAGCTGTCCCAGAGCCACAAACAGCAGGATTACACCAAGAAGAATGGTTAAGAAATTACTGATGGCATTTATGATTGCTCCACCGGCAAAGAAGAATACCAGACCCAAAATACCGAGAATCACGGCAGATGTAATTGCACCTGCCGGCTTGTTGTCATCTGTAAAATACTTAACAAGATTAACTATGGCAAATATAAGGCATATGCCTCCTGCGATACTCATAATAAGGTCGAAAACCTTATTGTAGTCCATGATTAGCATTACACCGAATACCAGTTTGATAAGCATTGGTGCAAGAAACGCTGCTCTTCCTTTGATCTTTTTCATTTTCATTTTCTCCTTTTTTTTCTTGAGAGCCACGCCATTCAAAGTCCACTTCGTGGAGGCGTGGCCTACGTGCTGCAAAGTTTTCATAGAAAACTTTACACCA
>CACYBJ010000252.1 GCA_902772565.1 uncultured Lachnospiraceae bacterium
ACCACCGTGAGGATGGTCGTTGGGGTTCATTACGGAACCGCGGACAGTAGGTCTGATACCCATATGGCGCTTACGACCTGCTTTACCGATATTTACCAAGTTGTGATCAACGTTTCCTACAACACCTACGGTTGCTCTGCATCCTAAAGGCACCATTCTCATTTCGCCGGAGGGAAGACGAAGAGTTGCGTACTTTCCTTCCTTAGCCATAAGCTGTGCACTGTTTCCTGCAGCACGTACGAGCTGGCCGCCCTTGCCGGGGATGAGCTCGATGTTGTGTACCTGAGTACCAACGGGGATTAACTCAAGAGGTAAGCAGTTACCGATTCTTACTTCGGCTTCGGGACCGTTCATGATCTTCATGCCGTCCTTTAAACCTTCGGGAGCGAGGATGTAAGCTTTCTCGCCGTCTGCATAAGTGATGAGTGCGATGTTTGCGGTTCTGTTCGGATCATATTCGATACCGGTTACAACTGCGGGTACGCCATCCTTAAATCTCTTGAAGTCTACTACTCTGTATTTCTTTCTGTTTCCGCCGCCGCGGTGTCTTACAGTGATTTTACCCTGATTGTTACGTCCTGCATTCTTGTTAAGAGAAACAAGTAAGGATTTCTCCGGAGTCTTCTTTGTGATTTCAGAGAAGTCGGAACCCGTCATGTTTCTTCTGGACGGTGTGTAGGGATTATATGTTTTAATACCCATTTCTAAAAATCTCCTTTTCTAACTGTTTATTTATCATCATGCTTCATTGCATATAGTCGAGCGCTTGCTCTTAGATTCCGGAGAAGATTTCGATGTCCTTGGAACCTTCGGTCAAGGTTACGATTGCCTTCTTCGTCTCTGCAGTCTTTCCGTAAACGTTGCCGCGGCGCTTGTTCTTGCCTTCGCAGTTCATGGTGTTTACTTTCTTAACTTCTGTTCCGGGGAACATCTTTTCAACTGCATCTTTAATCTGAGTCTTAGTAGACTGCTTGCTTACGAGAAATGTGTATTTCTTCTCGCCCATACCGGCCATACTCTTTTCGGTAACTACCGGCTTAAGGATTACGTCATAGTATTGAATGTCTGCCATTATGCGTACACCTCCTCAATCGTGGAAACCGCATCCTTTGTAAGAACTACTGTTCCGGCATTCATCACATCGTATACGTTGATGTTTCCGGTAAGAGAAGTCTTAGCATCGGGAATGTTTCTTGCGGAAAGAACTACGTTCTTATCATTCTCGTTGATGACTACCAATGCCTTCTTTGCATCTAAGTTCTTAAGAACCTCTGCAAACTTCTTGGTCTTAATCTCATCAAACTTCAATTCGTCAATTACCATGAGCTTTCCGTCTGCTACCTTGCTGGTTAATGCAGACTTTAATGCTGCTCTCTTTTCCTTCTTGTTTAACTTAAAGGAATAATCTCTCGGAGTAGGAGCGAATACTACGCCGCCATGTGTCCACTGAGGAGATCTCGTTGATCCCTGTCTTGCATGGCCTGTTCCTTTCTGTCTCCAAGGCTTTCTTCCGCCACCGGACACCTCTGAGCGGGTTTTTGCTTTCTGTGTGCCCTGACGCATATTTGCAAGGTGCTGAACGATTGCCAAGTGAACGAGGTGTTCGTTTACTTCAACGCCGAAGATAGCATCGTTTAAGTCAAGCTTGCCAACTTCCTTGCCTTCCATATTATAAACAGATACCTGTGCCATCTGTATGTTCCTCCTTTCTCCTGATTATGCCTCTGCCTTAGTTGTTTCTTTGATGGTAACCAAAGCTTTCTTAGGTCCGGGTACTGCACCCTTTACCAAAAGAAGATTCTTCTCGGCATCAACTCTTACAACCTCAAGATTTCTTACGGTTGCTTTCTTGCCACCCATCTGACCGGGCATTCCTTTTCCTTTGAATACACGGCTCGGGCTGGAGCATGCACCGTTGGAACCCTGATGACGATGGAACTTGGAACCGTGCTTCATGGGTCCTCTGTGCTGACCGAGTCTCTTGATTGCACCCTGGAATCCTTTTCCCTTGGTGATTGCAGTTGCATCGATCTTGTCGCCTTCTGCAAAAATATCCGCTTTGATTTCCTGAGCGAGCGCATATTCGGAGCTGTTCTCAAATCTGAACTCGCGAACGTATCTCTTGGATTTCGTTCCGGCTTTCTGGAAGTGTCCCTGCATAGCCTTTCCTACGCCGTGAGCATGGATAACTTCTTTCTTGCCCTGAGCATCTTTGTTGATGATCTTGTCTTTCTTGTCTACGAAACCTACCTGAACTGCTTCGTAACCGTCGTTCTCGATTGTCTTAACCTGGGTTACAACACAGGGGCCGGCCTGTAAAACCGTTACGGGAATGAGTGTTCCGTCTTCTGCGAAGATCTGGGTCATTCCAACCTTTGTAGCTAAAATCGCTTTCTTCATTTTTCCCTCCTTGTTTCTACTACAGCGGCATCTTAAGTAAAGTCGGATGCATACTAGTTGTAGAAGGTAATTTGATTTAAAGTTTCTTATTTGAAATATCGCTTTCGCGGTATTACATCATCTTAACGTCAATGTAAACGCCTGCAGGCATTTCCATACCCTCTTTCATCTTGTCGATGATGTTGGGTGAAGGCTCGAGGATATCGATCAGTCTCTTGTGGGTTCTCTGCTCGAACTGTTCTCTGGAGTCTTTGTACTTATGTACGGCACGGATGATGGTTACTACTTCCTTCTTGGTAGGAAGGGGAACCGGTCCGCTCACCTTTGCTCCGTTCTTCTTTGCCATGTCGATAATCTTCTTTGCTGATGCATCAACTGTCTGATGATCATACGCCTTGAGTGTGATTCTCATTGTTGCCATAAAAAAAGTCGCCTCCTTTTCGCACTTTTAAAATTCAAGTGAGACAAGCGGTGACTGTACACTCTCCCGTGTGTGTCCTA
>CACYBJ010000253.1 GCA_902772565.1 uncultured Lachnospiraceae bacterium
CCAGCTGGCATGGTTTGACTTGGTACCTGTGTTCTCCTGGCTGTTTCTCGGCGGAAAGTGCAGGAAGTGTAAGGCTAAGATATCGGCACAGTATCCTATCATAGAAGGTACCAACGCGATTCTGTGCATACTTATTTTCCTTGCCGCCTACGGATTTGACTTTATAAATGTTTTTGAAAACTTTGATCCGGTAACAATCCTTTACTGCATGATGGCATCTGCCCTGATTGCATTAAGCGTTATCGATCTTAGAACATACATTATTCCTTTTGGCATTAATGTGTTTATATTCTGCCTTGGTATTATTAATCTGGCCTACAGGATTGTTAAGATTGTCATGATAGACGGTGGCAGTTTTAAAGAAGTAGGAATCTTTAATTACCTTATCGGCTTTATAGCCGTCAGCGGTTTCCTTGGAATTATATATTTTGCATCCAAGGGACGTGCAATAGGTGGAGGAGACATTAAGTTAATGGCCGCAGCCGGACTTCTTATAGGATGGAAGCTTTCGGTACTGGCCCTGTTCCTTGGTTGTCTCTTTGGTTCCATAATTCACATTGCCAGAATGAAAATAAGCAAAGCAGAACACATGCTGGCCATGGGACCTTACCTTTCCGCAGGTATCATGTGTTCCATACTTTTCGGTGAGAAGTTAATTAACTGGTATTTGGGATTCTTTCCGAAACACTAATACAGTCCGTTGTAATACGGCTCAAACAGGAATCTAACTGCCTGTGTACAGGCGTAGATATAAAAAAGAAACAAAACGAAGGAAGATTTTCCGGACGGGAGGATTTTATATGGCAACTAAAGTGCTGTCGATCGAAGTCGGACAGGCAACTACAAGAGTTGTTGAGATGGACTACAAAGTCAAAAATCCTAAAATCTACTCAGCATTTACGGTAGCAACACCGGATGATGTAGTACAGGATGGCGTTGTAGCTCACAGCGAAGAATTTCTTGTAGCAATCAAGGGCGAACTCAGAAGAAGGATGATCAAAACCAACAAGGTTGTGTTTACGGTAGCATCCGGACGTATCGCTAACCGTGAGGCGAGAATACCTTTCTGTAAAGAAAAGAATATTCTCCCTATCGTTATGGCGAATGCATCTGACTACTTCCCTGTAGACATGAACCAGTACCACTTAAGCTATACCATTCTCGGTACAGTAGAAGGCGGCGAAGGTGAAGGTAAACAGTATCGTCTTTCACTCCTTGCGGTTCCTAACGATATCACTACATCCTATGTAGATCTCGCAAGAAGTCTTGAACTTGAAATCAAAGCTATCGACTATGTCGGCAACTCAGTATTCCAGGCAGTTAAAGATGACATCGGTGCATCCACATCCGCTTTCCTTAAGGTTGAAGAGCATGCATCACTCATCACAGTTATTTCCAACGGAGAAATCGTTCTTCAGCGACTCATCGCTCACGGTCTTAACAATGCTATTCAGAACCTCATGGAAACAGATATGTTCCAGGATGAAGAGCTGACCTATGAAGGCGCTGCAAGAAAATTCGTTGAGAATAAGATCATCCGTCCACATCTTTCTCTTGATGCCGGTGTATCTTCTGAAGATGCCAACGAAGAAGACCTTATGGTTCGAGTAATGATTACCGAGCAGCTCCGTTACCTTGTAGGTAACACAAGCCGTGTAATCGAGTACTTCGTATCAAGAAACCAGGACAAGAACATCGAGAACGTATACCTTGTAGGTCTCGGTGCCGAATTCCAGGGTCTTGCAGAACTTCTTACAAACGAACTCGGTGTTGCAGTTAAACCTTACGCAGGTCTTGATCACTTAAAGCCTGCATCCGGCGATACAACACATTCTCAGGCTGAGAACATGAATACTCTCATCGGACCTATCGGTGCGGCTATTGCTCCTCTTCAGCTTCTTTCTGCAGATCTTCTTAAGGAAGAAAAGGAACTTAACCTTGCTATTCCGGGATTCTTTGCAGTACTCTGCGTTGCAGCTGCAGTTGTCCTTGTGATCGGCGGTAAGATCTGGCTTGCGGCAGAAAAGAGTGAAACCAAGAAATTACAGAAAACTCTGGATTCCTACGCCGATGTAGACCAGACTATCAACAAGTATCAGGCCTCCGTTGTTACCTACAGAGAATTAAGAAATGTTATTAACTCAACTCAGAACAGTAACAACAACCTTACAACCTTCCTGGCCGCTCTTGAAGAGAAGATGCCTTCAAGTTTTGGTTTTACATCATTTACAGCAACTCCGTCCGGTGCCAACATGACTTGTCGTGTAACTACAAAGGATGAAATTGCAGCAGCCATCAGCCAGATGAGAACCATTGACACTGTTCTTTCCGTAACATCCTCATCTTTCACTGAGTCGGAAACAGATGATTACTGGGAATTCACAGTAGATGTTGTATTTAATGTTGAAGCAGTAGAGATTCTTCCTGCCGACGATCCTGCACTTGCAGCAGGTATGGCAGAGGATCAGGTACAGTAAGGAGGACGGATAAATGAAATTAGCTAAAAGAGATATAGCGCTTATCATGATCGTTGTAGGCGCCCTCATAGTTTTCCTTGCTTGGAAGTTTTCTTTCAGTGAAGCTCAGGAGCAGGTAAAGGCCGAAGATTCCAAACAGGCCGATCTTCAGCAGCAGATTGATGCCGTTAAGGACAGAAAGAAAGATGCCCAGAAGATGACCAAGGCCATGAAGCAGTGGCAGACTGACATTGCTACCATCCTTGAAGGCTACAATATCGCCTATACCTATGAAGACGGTATCGTATACATGAAACAGCTGGAAGAGCAGTCCTTCACTTTCTTAACAGATAACTTCACCTGCGATCAGACAACTCTTGATAATGTAATCGTAGGTCAGGGTGACTTTGCCGGAAAGACATACTATCATTCCCCTGTTCCTTATACTTTTGAGTATCAGGTAAACAGTTATGATAACCTTAAGACAATGATCGATTATCTTATTGACAACACAAACGGAAAGATGTCACTTGACACTATCACCGTTCAGGAATCCACAGATACACCGGGTGTGTATGAAGGAAATGTCAATATGACAGCATATTCCCTTTCTGACGATCCGACAGCAGTTGCTGAGTATCTCCTTTACGGACCTGTTGATAAGGTTCCGGATGTAGCACAGGGTGTTCAGAATCCTATCAAGCCACAGCAGTAATTTAATAATACGGTCTTTATCCCACGGCGAAAGCCGC
>CACYBJ010000254.1 GCA_902772565.1 uncultured Lachnospiraceae bacterium
CTCGTCGTCAAAAACAAAGAGACTGTCGCCATCGCCGATGGAAAAGTCGGCATATTCATTGTAAAGTTTGCTTGGATAAATGTCCTGAATCATGATTTGTATCAGTCCTTGTTTTTATTGTCTTCTTTTTACGGTACCTACTATCCATACTATCTGCCAGATAAAAAGCGACGCGATACTTTCTGCGGCAAACGAATATGGTTTATTATAGCACGTTTGCCTCTGTAATCAATTGTGCGTTTCCGTTATTGATAAGTGTCGGACCACCGAGCACATAACTGTCCATGAGTTCCGGTGCCGCATTTTTCACATAGGCCGATGCTACCTTCACCCACTTGTCGTTATTTAGTGTAAGTAGTAACGGTGCCCCCTGTTTCGCTGCAAGAGGTCCTGCCGAAAGACCGTCCCAAGGGGTCTGTGAATATGCAAGAACAAGGATTTTCGGATTGTTAAAGAATTCTTCGGCGATTGCAACGGATGTCTCAAACCTTGTCGGTCCCGCAACTCTCTTGGTTGTGCCGTACTCCCTAAGTGCTTCGTCAACAGAGGCTGTCACGGCACCCTCTCCTCCTATGAGGTAGAACTTATTTCCTGCCCCGAGTCCGTCAAGCCAGTCGCTTTGTGTGGTTTTTATCCTTCCCGGCACCAGAAGTATCGGTTTTCCGACGGCAGATGCCGAAAGACTGTCGGCAAAGTTCCCTCCCGTGCATACCAAAATGTCACTTCCCGAAGTCACTCCGGCTTCGTTAAGGATTTTGATGTTGGTCTCGTATCTGTCGGCTCCCGCAAGTCTCTTTACATTAAGTCCGGCGAGGAAGTTTTCAAAACTGCCGGATACCGCACCTTCTCCGCCGAGAATATATACGGCGCCGCCTTCTTTAAGATTGTCTTTAATGTATTCTGCTGTGGATTCCTGAACGGATTCTTTATTTTTGGCCGTAAGAAGCATCGGCGCATTCTTAACACATGCAAGATAACTTCCCGCGAGTGCGTCCGGAAAGGCTTCGCCGCTTGCCACGACTATGTTGTCGAATTTGTTAACGCCGAGAGTCTTTTTAAGCTGATTAGCCGACTTTATGGAGGTGTCGAACCTTGAATCTCCGGCAAGACGGTTAACGGTCTTTGCCGCGCTGCATGTTTTGCAGTACTTTATGCTGCTGCCGCCAAGATTTATCCACGTACCGCTCCAGTCATGTTCATGATATTCCGCCGGAATAATAAAGTCTACTTTTCGGTTTACCTTCGCTTCAAATCCGGACCACTGTGTAGCGAGCCCGTTTACGGTAAATTCAGCGTCATCCGGAATTGTATATCCGTCATTAGAATCGAAAGTTATATACAAAGTATACGTATTCCCCGCTTCAATAGGGGCTGTATCTGCCAGGACAGTTCCTGCATCATTCTTTTTCCAGTAGTACCCTATTGTATATTTCCCGCTGTCCCCTGATTCCACAGTCAAATCCCCGATTGTCTGACCTGCCGCAGGAAGGGGTGATACGGTAGCATTAAGTGAAGTAAGATTCTTAATCCATTTTGCATATATGAGCGTGGTATTGTTAATTGCCGTACTAAACCCAAACCGTGTTGAGAACGTCCTGTCCGAATACCATCCGGCAAATGTGTATCCGTCTCTTACCGGATCGGCCGGTCTGGTTGCACATTCTCCGTGTTTTACGGTTTGGTCCGCAACTATGCTTCCGCCATCGGTTATGAATTTGACAGTATGAGTTGTTGCCGTAGCACTGACAGTATAATTCAAGTCATTTATAAGGCGATAATCAGTGACACCGCTTGAAGACAGCCTGGTTCCGTTTATGTATATAATTGCTGTATTATCGGACCATTTATACAGGCTCTGGCCTGTTCCGCTTAATACCACCGAAGCCTGCAGACGGTATTCGCCCTCTTCAAAAGTGTTTCCGGGCGCGACATATTCACCGCCACGATACCAGTTTACAGAATATCCGCCGGTGCCAAACGACAGATAATTTACCGCATCGGCCGGTTCGGAACTGATGATTTCCGCAATGGGTTGCGTGATTTTCTCACCGTACCGCGCTACAGTTGTTCCAGATACCGCAAGATTTATTCTTGTGATTTTTTGAACATTCTTAATTCTCAGATTAAGAGTTTTCTTTGCCGTACCCGCACTGTTTGCAGCCACTACCGTAAAACTGAAATTACCCGAAACCGTGGGAGTACCTGAAATCACGCCGTTTGCCGCCAAACTAAGACCGGAGGGAAGTGAAGATCCCGACTCCAACGACCATTTTATGGGCTTGCTTCCGTCTGCTGCCAGCGTTGCTGAGTATTCATCTCCGATATTGCCATCTTCCAAAGACGCAGTCGTAACAGTCGGTGCCGTTCCATCCGGTGCTACCACATTATAAGAAACACTGTTTCTCAGATAAGAATCACCGACGGCATTTGAAGACAATCTCGTGCCGTTCATATACATAATTTTTGTATTGTCTGCCCACTTATACAGGCTCTGACCCGTACCGCTTAAATACACCGAAATCAGCAAAGTATACGTTCCTTCTCCGAACGTGTTTCCGGGTGCAACATATTCACTGCCATGATACCAGTTTGCACTATATCCGCCGGTGCCCAATGACAAATAATTTACTGCGCCGGCCGGGTCCGAACTGATAATTTCCACAACGGGCTGTACGATTGTCTCACCGTATTCCGCCACGGTTGAGCCCGATACCGAAATATTAATTCGTGTTATTTCTTCTCTTGTATCAGTTTCCGCATATGCCTTATCCGGAATAAACGGCATAATGACAGTTGCAAGCATCGCAAATGCGATTATGAACGATACCGCTTTTTTCGTTAGTCCTTCAAAACCCTTTTTCATATTATCCCCCCAATTTTCATCAGTATTTTAAACAAAACGACCCCCGGACATAACGTCGCAAAGGTCGTTTCGATAAATGGCTTGGCTTTCTAATTAACTATTAGCAGATCTTGTAAATCCAGCCTTCAGGTGCTTCAACAGTACCTTCCTGGATTCCGAGAAGTGTCTCACGAAGCTTTGTGAGAGTCGGTCCCATCTCGGTCATTCCGCTTGGGATGTCGATGATGTTGCCATGGTCGTTTACGCGTCCTACAGGAGAGATAACTGCTGCAGTTCCGCAAAGACCCATTTCATCCATGTCTTTGATTTCATCGAAGAGTACTTCTCTGTGCTCTACTTCAAGTCCGAGATACTTCTCAGCAACAATCATAAGAGATCTTCTTGTGATTGAAGGAAGGATAGAATCTGACTTAGGAGTGATGAACTTGTTGCCCTTGATGAAGATGATGTTGGCACCGCCTGTCTCCTCAACCTTTGTTCTGGTTGCGGGATCAAGGTACATGTTCTCTGAGAAGCCTTCCTCATGTGCCTTTACGATAGGATAAAGGCTCATTGCATAGTTAAGACCGGCCTTGATGTTACCTGTTCCGTGAGGTGCTGCTCTGTCATAGTCGGAAACCTTGATAACGATTGGCTTAGCGCCGCCCTTGAAATAAGGACCTACAGGAGTTACAAGGATTCTGAACTGATATTCTTCTGCAGGCTTAACACCGATAACGGCATTGGTTCCCATGATATACGGACGGATGTAAAGTGATGCACCGCTGCCGTAAGGAGGAACAAAGTCCTTGTTGGCCTCAACAACCTTCTTTACAGCGTCAAGGAACTGCTCCTCTGATACAGGAGGAATCTCAAGTCTCTTTGCAGAATCTGCAAGACGTGCTGCATTAAGGTCAGGGCGGAATGTAACAATGTCGCCGTTAGCTGTTGTATATGCCTTTAAGCCTTCAAATACGGTCTGTGCATACTGGAAAACGCATGCGCATTCGTTAAGAACGATGTTAGGGTCGGAAACAAGCTGACCTTCGTCCCACTTACCATCCTTGAAGTAGGATACATAACGATAATCTGTAGGCATATAGCCGAAACCAAGTGATGACCAGTCAATATTTTTACTCATAATGACACCTCTTATATTTCTCCGGGAAGCCGTACTGCGCCCCTCCGGGATTTGTTTTGAAAATTTTAGACTAATTATACGCTTATGAATTCTTAAAATCAATAGGGCAGATTCGGATTGTATACAATACTACTGAGGAGGCAGCGGGTTCTGCTCCTGTCTTTTACCCTCAAGTTCCGCCAGAGCGTTATTCGCTGTCTGATCGGCCGTAGAAAAGCCCAGTATCATATTCTTCTTCCGTTCGTAGTCTGCTTCCGTGATGAGTCCTTCGCGGAGCATTTCCTTCGCCATTTTAAGCTCGA
>CACYBJ010000255.1 GCA_902772565.1 uncultured Lachnospiraceae bacterium
CTTTCTCATCCGTATTAAGTAAAACCTTCACCGTACCGTCTCCATACACTTCAATTCTGCGAACTAAAGTATTCACCGTTTTACAAGGGTTGTTCCTATTATGCCTCCATCATTAGTCCAGGTCTCACATCATTCGCCCCGTATTTATCACGTTCCGCTGTGAGCAAATCCTGATTCCAAAGTCCCGGCCTGGGTCCGATAACACTCATGTTTCCGATGAAAATATCCCAGATCTGCGGAAGTTCATCCAATGAATGCGCACGGATAAATTTGCCTGCTGATGTACCATTAGTGACAACCATTTTTCACGGAATGCCACCAGAGTAATCAAAAACTATTAGGCTGAACTCGAGCATAAAAAAAAGACCATCCTGTAGATGATCTCTTCTATATATAACCCTTTTAATTATTATTGGTTTCTATACAGTCATGTAGAATCCTCAGTAATATCTTTCATATGTTCTTGCGTTTGCTTAATACAATCTTTTATTTCTTCTTTCGAACGAAAATCTCCTGGAAATATAATATTATTTTCCAACTTAGGAATAATTATTTCCAAGTCCGCTAAATCATCATATTTATATTCACAAAGAGAAGTTATTTCAACACCTTCAGGTTTATAATTCTTGGGTTTATCAATATATAAAACCAACCCTATTGGATAGCTTGATATTTCTGTTAAAGTAACCATCCCTAACGGACTACACAGTATCGATATGCCACAAGCTCTCTCTATTGCCCCCGTATGAAGATAGGCATATAGATTATATCTATCCTTATTAAACTCCGTTTTCTCAGGATTTAGTAAATACTTCCTTAATGAATCATCGCCTAGCATTCCTTCATTTATATCGACAAACATTGTCATTATTTGTTTAAATATTGCCAAAGGGCGAATATCCACCATTTTCATCCCCATGGCTTTATATTCTTTATCCCCTGCTTGTTTTATACCATAATGCAACGCCGAAACAAACTTCTTATACTCTCCTGCATACCAATGACCGGTTTTATTATTACATTCAGCACAAAGATAGTATCCACCCTTGCCTCTCTGTTGTATTTTCCCGCTATTTTTGTTGAACTCCCATGGTAGTCTATCATCATCTGAAACGCTCTTTAACAGTTCAACTCCGCTAATTATAGTCGCTGGCGCATTATTAAAAACTGATTTCGGTGGTACATGCTCAAACGTAAGATCTTTATATTCGCCACAAATCCTACAAATTCCTTTATTCATTATTCTCCTACTTTATTTCTAAATCAACCAGCAATTTAACTCTTTCCTTGCTTCTTTGAAAATCCCCGCTAATCTGCTTTCTGCTTCTTCCACTATGGAATCCCTTTTGGGCATATCGAAATATCTGATAAATCCAAGCGAATGGTTTCAGCCAATGGTGTTTATGATAAGCCTTCCAGTTGTATTCACCGGCAAATTGCAGATAACGGAACAATCCTTTTTTTCTAATATTGGATGAAACACACTCAATGCTGGTTCCACTTCCATTCTTATTGCCAAAATTTCCGGTTTTGATAATATTTGCCATAAGCCGCTTACAGAGTTCTTCCTCCGCATCCCGACACCAAGTAATGCTTTCCGGCAAGCCCAGATATATCTGACACATCCGAGTGGCAATAATGGCAAACTTTTCTAATCCCTTATCCTTTACAATCTGCCCAAAACCACTATTCCACATTTCATCAGTCAATTCAGAATTTACAAACATCATCCAATCGATAATCTGCCTTAGTCCTATAGCCGATTTCAAATGATTTCTCATATGATCAAGCAAAACTAAACCGTTTTCCATTTGAGGCAACATTGGAAATTCATGCTTTTCTATCTTCGCCCCCTCTCGTCTATTTAGTCCGTCAATCAAATAATTTTCGATATCAACTTCTTCATGCGAAAAATGATGATGAAGCTCAAATGAAATACCACTCTTCTTAAATTCAATATGGCGCGTATACTGTTCCGACTCCTTAGACAATTCAAAACCACTTTGAATCAATACTTGCCTAGCTCTTTTAAATGCCTCCTGCGGAACCAGAAAATCTATATCGCCCATTTTACGCAGTTCCGGATGTTTATAATAAATCGCAGCGGCATTTCCTTTAAGAATAACAAAAGGAATGTCCGCTTCATCCAGTACTCGTTTTAATTCATCTTCAGCATGGCAGTACCGGATATAATTTGCTTTCTGCCTGAGTATTGCCTGTTGCCAGCGTTTATCCGATGCAACTACTTCTTTGGGAACAACGCTTGCAACTATCCCTATAATAGCCTGTTGAAGTGCTTCGTCGTAAATAGCATCCCAATCGCAGTCTTGTCTGATAGCCAAATCAGTTTCTGGGAATTGCGATGTCTTTATTAATTGTAAGATTTCCTTATATTCTTTCATGCCGTTACGAAAAATGTAGAACCATTTGTAAGTGTGATGTTAGCATAGTCACTTACGATAATAC
>CACYBJ010000256.1 GCA_902772565.1 uncultured Lachnospiraceae bacterium
AAACAGGGCCGGGCAATGCCCGACCCCATGTGAAAAAAACTAACTTTTATACAGGATAGGCTGCATTTTTAACATCGGCAGATGCAACATCCACCTTCTTCTGCTGTGCCTGACGGTACTTAAAGAAGTCTGTGGCAACCTGAGGGAACAGTGCATATGAAAGCACATCTTCATCCTGCTGAACCCATTCTTTGCATTCTTCCTTAAGTTTCGGAAGCTGCGGCTCGATGAGATCTGCCGGACGGCAGGTAATAGGTGTGGCATCACCGATACACTTCTTCTGAACTTCCGGATTGAAAGGCTTAACAGTCTGTCCGAACTCTCCCATGAGAATCTTCTTGGATTCCTTGGTAACCATCTTGTAACGCTCGCCCTGAAGTACATTAAGTACAGCCTGGGTTCCTACAATCTGGGATGAAGGAGTTACAAGCGGCGGCTCACCGAAGTCCTTACGCACACGCGGTACTTCTTCCAGAACGGCCTGATATTTGTCTTCCTGATGTGCATCCTTAAGCTGGGATACGAGGTTTGAAAGCATACCGCCGGGCACCTGATACATGAGGGTATTGATGTTTACGCCGAGCACCTTAGGATTAAGAAGTCCGTTCTTAAGAACCTCTTCACGATAAGGTCTGAAATAATCTCCGATTTCCTTAAGGAGTCCCATGTCAAGACCTGTGTCATACTCTGTACCCTTGAATGTCTCAACCATAACTTCCGTAGCCGGCTGGGATGTACCGAGAGCAAGAGGTGACATAGCGGTATCGATAATGTCACAGCCTGCTTCTACAGCCTTCAGGTAGGTCATGGAAGCAACACCGGAGGTGTAATGTGTATGAAGCTGAATCGGAAGCTTGGAGCCTGCTTTAAGAGCTTTAACAAGTTTCTCAGCTTCGTAAGGAATAAGAAGACCTGCCATGTCCTTGATACAGATGGAATCTGCACCCATCTCTTCGATTCTTCTGGCAATATCCTTCCAGTAATCCATTGTGTAGGCATCACCCAGGGTGTAGCAAAGAGCTATCTGGGCATGACCGCCTTCTTTCTTTGTAGCCTTAACTGCTGTCTCAAGATTTCGAAGGTCGTTTAAGCAGTCAAAGATACGGATGATATCCATACCATTGGCAATGGTTTTCTGAGTAAAGTACTCAACTACATCATCTGCATAGTGATTGTAGCCGAGAATGTTCTGGCCGCGGAAAAGCATCTGCAGCTTTGTATTCGGAAGTCCTGCTCTTAACTTGCGAAGTCTTTCCCAGGGATCTTCCTTAAGGAATCTGAGGCAGGCATCAAAGGTTGCGCCTCCCCAGCATTCGATTGAATGATATCCAACCTTATCCATCTTATCAAGAATCGGGAGCATCTCTTCAATCGGCATTCTTGTTGCTATAAGTGACTGATGCGCATCTCTGAGCACAGTCTCTGTGATCTTAACACCCATAGTGTTTTACCTCCAAAAGTAGGGGCGTAAATGCCCGTTAGTAAACGATAGAATCAGACTCCGAATACAGCCATGAATACTCCGGCTGCAACCGCCGTTCCGATAACACCTGCAACGTTCGGTCCCATGGCATGCATGAGAAGGAAGTTGGAAGGATCTTCTTCGGAACCGACTTTCTGTGATACACGTGCTGCCATAGGTACGGCAGATACACCCGCCGAACCGATGAGAGGATTAACTCCGCCGTGGGTAATAACGCACATGATCTTGCCAAGGATAACGCCGCCGGCAGTACCGAAGGCAAATGCGATCAGTCCGAGTCCAACGATCTTAAGTGTTGTAATCTGAAGAAATGCTTCTGCACTTGTAGTTGCACCTACGGAAGTTCCGAGAAGGATAACAACAATGTACATCATGGCATTTGAAGCTGTTTCCTGAAGCTGGCGAACAACGCCGGACTCCTTAAAGAGGTTACCGAGCATAAGACAGCCGATAAGAGGAGCCGTATCGGGAAGGATAAGAACTACAACAACTGTTACTATTACAGGGAAAAGAATCTTCTCAAGTTTGGAAACAGGACGAAGCTGTTCCATCTTGATCTGTCTTTCCTTTTTGGTTGTAAGAAGTCGCATAATAGGCGGCTGGATAATCGGAACCAGTGACATATAAGAATAGGCTGCCACAGCGATAGGTCCCAGAAGTGCCGTCTGTCCAAGCCTGCCGGCAAGGAATATGGATGTAGGTCCGTCGGCACCGCCTATGATGGAAACGGCTGCGGCTCCCGCATCCGAGAAACCAAAGGCAATAGCCATAAGGTAGGCTGCGAAAATACCGAGCTGTGCTGCCGCACCGAGAAGGAAACTCTTTGGATTGGCAATTAACGGACCGAAATCTGTCATGGCACCTACTCCCATGAAAATAAGACATGGAAGGATTGCCCATTCGTCAAGCTGGAAGAAATAGAAAAGAATACCGCCGCTTGACTCTCCCATTTTCTTGTATCCGGCACCTTCTACTTCAATGTTGTTCTGAAGATTCTCATAGGATGTTCCGGTTACGTCGGAAATGGTTACTACTGCGTCTCCGTCTTCGTTATATACAACATAGTTGGTGGTAACTCCAACCTTCTCTGCGGAAATCGCATTGCTCTTTACTTTTACTTCGTCACCATCTTCATCAAGGTAAACGATTTCATATTCGGCTTCGTCTAAAACTCCGTCCCCGTCGATATCATAAAAGATTTCGGTTTCGCCGTTGGAGTAAACCTTTATGCTTGCCACCTTGGAATCCACGGATTTGGCATCTGCATAGTAGGAATAGGTTACACTCGGTCTTGCGGAAATCGCAGGATAGAGATTTACAAGAAGCATACCGAAGGAAATCGGTACCAGAAGCAGTGGCTCATAGCCATGCCTGATTGCAAGATAAAGGAAAACGAAGGCTACCAATATCATAACCCAGTTGCCCCAGTAAAGGGTCGCAAAGCCGGAAGCTTTGGCGAGATATACAACTGTATCGATAATATAATCCATTATTAACCTCCATGTTACGCGCCGTTCGGCGCCGGCTATTAGTTAAGTGATGCGATAATCTCGCCGGCTTCAAATGACTGGCCAACGGCTGCCACAGAAGCAAGTGTTCCGTCCTGAGGAGCTACGAGTTCGTTTTCCATCTTCATAGCTTCGAAAACAAGAATAACATCGCCCTTCTTAACTGCTGTGCCTACTGCAACAGGAGTCTTAAGAACCTTTCCGAGCATTGGTGCCGGAACCTTAACCGCACCTGAGGCTGCAGATGCTTTCTTTGCGGGAGCTGCCTTCTTTGCAGGTGCTGCTGCCGCCGGTGCTGCTGCAACCGGTGCGGAAGCTACTCCGCTTTCTTCTACTGTTACTTCATAGGATGTTCCGTTTACGGTAATCGTATAATTTTTCATTTAGTTTCTCCTTAAACCATAATAAAGGTTAATACAATCAGGCATTAAGCCATTTATTTCTGTTAACTTTTCTTATTGAGCGAATCACAAGACCGTCTTCAGGCACGTAACCGCCTTCGGCTTCTTCGTAGGCTGTAATAGCAGCTGTAATAACTGCAATCAGCTGAAGATCGTCTGTCAGGTCTTCGTCCTCTTCTGTTATTTCAGGTACGGGTTCCGGTGCTTTAACCGGTGTTTCCGGCTTCTTTACCTGCGTTTTGTTTATCAGTTTGAAACAGCTGATAATAATGCAGATAAAAATCAGTACCGTAAATACTATTCCTATTCCCAGAACGGTATTCAGTCCGGCCCTGCCCATATCTACTGCTAGTATCATCACAAGGTCCTTTCCTATACTGTGCTGTGCTTCTTAACAGGACGGTCTTCACGCTTTGTATAAAGCATTTCAAAAGCATAAATGAGATACTTTCTAACTGAAGACGCCTCTATTATTCCGTCAACATATCCGCGCTTTGCAGCATTATCGGAAGCAAGAAGGCCTTCTCTGTAGGCTTTTGCTGCTTCTTCCCTGACTGCTGCCTTGTCGGAAGCCTCATCTATGGCATCTGCCGCGATAATCTGACCGGCAAGGTCTGCTGCCATAGGACCGATTTCGGAATCCGGTGTGGCATATACAAAATCGGCTCCAAGTGACTTGGAATTCATTGTAAGATAAGCGCTTCCGAAAGCCTTTCCTGCTACTACGCTTACTTTCGGAACTGTTGCTTCGGCAAATGCCGCAGCTAACGCTGCAGATGCTCTTCCCACTGTCTTTGCCTCTTCCATTGAAGATGCAAAGCCTGTTACGTTGGTAAGAACCGCTACAGGAATTGAAAATGCGTCACAGAACTTAACAAGTGATGCTGCCTTCTCGCAGCCGGCTGTGGTAAGACTCTCGGATGCATTGGCAATGATACCTGCTGTTGACCCATTGAGTTTAATGAGGGCTGTAATCATTGAATCATCGAAACCCGCTTTGATTTCAAGGACCTGACCGTTATCGGCAATTTCCTTTACTGCTGAAAGCATGTCGGATGTATCGATACCGCTGATTTCACGGTTAAGATCGTCCGTACAGGTTTCGGAAACTTCGTCTTCATTATTGGAAGGAAGAAGGGATACAAGATCGCGGATGTGATTAAGGGATGCAACTTCGTCCTCATCCACAAAATCAACATAGCCTGCTTTCTCGGCAAATTCAGCACTTCCGGTGTCGCACTTTCCGGTATAGTTACCGTCGATGGTATCGGGAGTGTTTACAAAGAGTCTGCCTTCTTTTGTTATGAAAACAAAATCAGAAAGACCGGTAAGAAGCGCGCAACCGCCGCCGCAATTACCGTAAACTGCGGTAATCTGCGGAACAAGTCCCGAGCACATTGCCTGCTTTGCATAGATTGCGCCGAAAGCCTCAAGCGCATCGGTAGATTCGGTAAGTCTCATTCCCGCACTGTCAAGAATGCCTATTACGGGAACTCCGGTTTTCATGGCAAGATCCATGAGAGATGTGATTTTTTTGGCATGCATCTCTCCGATTGTTCCGCCCATTACCGAAACATCCTGAGCATAAACGTATACGGGTCGGTCGTTGATCAGACCGTAACCTGTGATTACGCCATCCCCGGGAGCGCCACAAGTCTTCGAATCAAAATCGGTATTTCTTTTAGTAACCAAAGAACCGATTTCAACGAAGCTGTTGTCGTCAAGCAGGGTAGCTATACGATCCCCGGCTGACAGTTTAGCTGTACTACTCATTTATAGCCCTCCGTTAATTAATCTTTATATTCGCCGGCAGATGCCGGTTTTGTTCATTTAATGTGCAATTTGAATAAAAACAAACATGATTATATGTGAAATTTAACAAAAAGCAACAAATACATTATAACCTTTTATGTACTCAAACTCAACAGTAAAACGTATGTTTTTACACTGTTTCACCTCTCTAAAACCCTCTTAAACAGAAGCGATACAATGAATATTACAGGTATTTAAAAAATACAATAAAAATACCTCCTTCCCGGCATGGGGAAGGAGGTAGTGAAATGCCACTAGTCCATGTATATTTCATCGATCACATTATCTTTAAGCATTCTTCTCATTGCTTCATAATGATCGCCGGTTCTCCAGCCCTGATCGATGGAGCCCTCTCCCACCGAAACAATTTTGGCAGAAGGGTAGAGGTTTCTGAGAGTCTGTACATCAGCTGCAGAAATGTAAGTATGTTCCATCCAGAGTCTCTGAAGATTCGGCAGATTCTTAAGATGGGTGATACTGCTCATGGAATTGTAACTGATGTTAAGATCCTCAAGTTCCGTAAGACCATCCAGGAATGAAAGATCCGATACGTTATTGGCAAAGAACTCAAGGTAACGAAGCTTGGTGCAATTGGCAACTGCGGAAAGATCCGTCAGATGCTTTGCCTTGTTATCAACTATGGCCTTTACATTATCTACAAGAATAAGAATTTTAAGATTAGGCATGTACTCAAGGAAGGACAGGTCGGAAACATAATTGTGACCGATATCCAAAGCAACAAGGTCGGTACAATACCTGAGATAGTAGGCTTCGTCATCGTGCATGAAGAAAGAATCGGCTGTAGTCTTAAATGTACCGAAAGCTACGGCATCGGTTCTTACAGTCCAGTGGGAAAGTACGATTTCCCAGACGAATTTGATATCGGGATGGGCATCGGAAATTGCAGCATAGCCGTCATTGGTAAGCCCGCAGTTAAGAAGTGTTGCCTTCTTAAGATTAGGCATTTTAGCTATTACGGCATCCATGTCAACACCGTTTAAATCCACATTTGAAAAGTCAGCCTCTTCGGCAGCAGGATCTACTCCCGCATCCACTATCCACTGTGTTACTTCATCAAGAGGAGCCTCGGTAACCTCCGGTTCAACAGGAGCCTCGGTGGGTTCCGCCCTATTGGCATCGGAATTCGTACTGACTGCACCACTGTCGGTTCCGCCTCCGTGACTAACGTCCATAGTCTCGGTGGAATCGGTCGTATGCCGAATAAAATTGCAACCGCAAAGGCTCAAAATACAAAAAAGAAAAGCTGATAAGAATACCAACTTTAAAACTGCCTTTGATTTGATTATCATAATCATTCCCCTTATTACCATCGTTTTAGCGAAAAAAACAACAGAAACATTTAATAATTTATTTTATACAAATACGCCAAAAAAGTAAATACCTGCAGAATCCGCAGGAATGATATGTAGAATCCGTAGAAATGATATACCTCAAGAAGT
>CACYBJ010000257.1 GCA_902772565.1 uncultured Lachnospiraceae bacterium
CATGTACTGGAAGGAATAGACGTTTATTTCCTTCTTAAGTTCCTTGCCTAAAGGCTGGGATTTTACTCCCTTAAAGAACATCCTGTAAGCTACTATGAATCCGCCGATGGCAAATGCCGCATTAACAACAACTCGCGAAATAACAACGCCGCCGACGCCTCCGAGCTTCGCACCTACAACTCTTCCCACGATCAGTGCTACGGATACGGCAAATGCGTACCATGCGTAGATTCTGTTTTTGAAGAAGGATCTGAAGGTGAACTGCACATCGCTTACCATATCCTGGAAAGGAAGGAGAAGCATGAGCACCGGAACCCAGAGCCTTGCATCCGCAAACTTCTTTGGATAAACCACCAGAAAACTTCCCACCGTTACTATTATCACGATCAGGATGTTGCGGATTATCGAGTTTTTAATTATGTAATCAAACAGAGAACGTTTTTCTTCTATGCTTTTTCCCAGGACCACATAGCGAAGTATGGCAAATGAAAGACCCAGGGCTGCGGCAAGCAACGCATAGCTGTAAATGTTCTCTATGTAGCGTACTACTCCGTATTCCTTTTTTGAAAGAATACGAACCACCACGATGGAGCCGAAGAAGGCCACGAACTTGGTGAGGAAGGTTCCCACTGTAATATGCAGCGCCCCTTCCCTGTAGAGCTTCGCTACACTTGTTTTTATTTTTTCAAGCATATTTTTCCTTTACGGGCCCTAATCCTCCCGGCCTAGGGCGTAATATCTTTTCCGCTCTCCATGATACTTTCGTATCTTGCGGCAATTACCGGATAACTGTACTGCCCGATGACTTCGCTGTTTCCCTTGTAGGAGAAATCTCCGGTTTCCTTATACTCCGTGTAACCCTTAAGGATGTACTCCTTAAGTGCAGCCTTGGCCTCTTCGCCTCTCGCCTCTTCGAAGGCGAAACCGGCACCGCTTTCGGTAAGGATTTCATAAATCTTGCTGCCGCTTCTGTTGCCGTTTACAATGGCCAGAACATTTCTTTCGGCATTTAAATATTCCATGAACTTGCCGGTAAGCATGTCCTCTTCGTCGTTATCGTTCCAGCTGATTACCAGAAGCATCTGGCTTGTAAGCTGCATGGTAAGAGCCTGTTTTCTTTCCACAAATCCGTGGTCGCAAAGCATGCCGGATAAGGCATATTCCGCAGCCTGCTCCGTCAGCAGATCGAAGTTACCGCCTGCATAGTCAACTACCACTTCCGACATGTCGATCATTCCCGTATCGATAAGTTCCCGAAGTGCGGCAAAGAAGAAGCCGAAATCGGTTTTTCCGCCGTATATTCTTCCGGTATAGATGATGTGAAATCTTCCGTCGTTAAAAGGAAGCTCGATACCGTCTCCGGACTTGATGGCCTGTTTTATTTCCGCCGTATCCTCCGGGTCGAAACCGTTGATCACAACATGGCTTCTGTCGGTGTCTGCGCAGATTCCCATGGATACTCTGTTAACTCCGGTTATTGCAAAGGCCCTGCGGTTTACATCCTCCATCATTTTGTTAAAGAAACGATCGAAGGATCTGGGGCGATAGTACATAATAGCCGGGTCGCGGAAATCCGCAATCCACTTAAGGTCCGGATTCTCGTCCTTTATTCTTTCCGCCAGAAGGTGCGCTCCCGCATCACCGTAGGATGAAATCATGGCGTCAAACTTTATGTTTTTCATGCGCTTAAAAAGAGCAAGTCCTCTTTTTGCAAACAGCCTTTCGTTGTAGATATACTTGGCTGTGTTGGCATACTTGTAGGCCTTTTCTTTGGCATTTGCCTCTGTTACCGGCATGAATTTTACGGCATTGGTGCCGCTTCCGGCAGATGCTCCCGCATTGGCATTTCCGCCGCCGGTATTGCCGCGCATTCTGTCAATGAAATTGTCCATGACATCTATGCCAAGCACTTTTATATCTGCCCCCATGGCCTTAAGGTCACGGGTAAGAAGGGGATCCTTTTTGTCTCCCGAACTTCTTGTTATAACTACAAACCGGTAGTTGCCGGTAGCCTGAAGATATTTTGCTATTTTGGTAAATCTGATGGATGCAATGGTATTTACCGGAGCAAAATACTGGCTGATTATTAAAACTGTCTTCTTCAAAACGTTACCCCCGCAGGCGTGTTATGATACCGTGCCTGCACCGGCATCTGCATTCTCTTTGCGTCTTCCCGAAAGTATGCGTCCCCGGGCATTTTTACTGCCGCGAAGCATTAACGAGAAAACAAGAACTATTATTATGATAAACACGAAGGACGTACTTGTTATGACATCGTTGCCCAGAGCCACCGCAAGGGCAATGGAAATAACGTACTTTACTTCGTCGGTTGTTTCTTTGTAAAAGTAACCCACCAGACCGATGAGCATCACCAGAAGGAGCGGATAAACAAAGCAGCCCGCAAAACCGAATCTGGAGTAGGCCTCGGCAAGCATTCCCGCATTGGGATTGGCAACCTGTCCCTTAAAGAACCTGGTTGAAATAAGGCTCGGAACCGAAGCCGGATAGGTGTCCGTAAAGAATCTGTCCACCAGGAAGGTGTCCTGGCTCCATCCTATTATCTCCCGGTGGGAGAAGAAGGAAACATACAGGTAGTTAAGCCATGCCGGCAACACGAAGAAACGTCTTACGAATATGTTGAATATGAAATTCACCAGATATCCATGAACCGCTGCCAGGTTGCACAGGCTGATGCCCACCACCGCCAGGTACAGATAGGTTTCAAACTCTTTTATAAATCCCGACAGGCCGATGCCAATGCCTACGGCAAGCATCAGAAGATAGAACTTGTCATTGGCCATGGAGTAAAGAGCCACCTGGAACACGCAGAAGCCCGCACCGTAGATAAATCGCTTCTTCCTGAAAAGGAAGGCTATCATAGCCGGGCAGATGTAGGTTCCCAGGGTACTCTTAAAAAACGTAGTTATATCGCTGGCGTTTTTCTTGTACTCTTCACGGGTCTCGTATACATTATCGATGCTGAGGGAAAGGCTGAAGTTCGGCATACGAAGGATTATGTAAGCCAGCATCAGCACAAAAAGCCCTGCCATCAGGTAATGCTCGTATTTTCGGTTATTAAATACCTTGATACTTAATCTCGGCACGTAAAATGTAAGCAGTGCCGCGAAGAAGCAGAACACGGACCAGTAAATGACGAAGAGGAATACCATCCGCTCATAGCCCTCGCCTTCAAAGAGGCAGTAGGAAAGGAGCATGGGTGCGCAGTATATGTAAAACAGGGTGCGTACCACACCGTCCATTATTTTATTGTCCGTATTAACACACATGGTTGCGAAGAACATGAGTATCACAAGCACCATGGCGATTATCAGTTTTTCGGCGGAAAAAGCCTTGTTATAGTCAATGATCCGCGCGGTATATACATAGTAGGAAGGAAGCAGCACAATGTTTACCGCATATACATAGACAAGGCTGAAAAACAGCAGGGCAGGAATGTGCCACGGCTTGAATTTTGCATAGCCGAACTGAATTGTCCTTGTCCACTTATCCATGTATTGTACCGTTACGCAGGCTCACTATCGTACGATGACGAGCCTGCAGCGTCATCATAGTTTATTCATCCCTTTCGGGATGTGATTATACAGGCCAGATCCTTAATGGCGGCTCTGTCCGTCTTTGATGTGTACTTTCCGTAGTCCCCTGAAGTAAGGCATTTCAGGTAGATCACAAAGTTCTTAAGCTTACTGCCGCCCACAATGCCTGCTCTCCATTTGTAGAAGCTTCCGGCTCTTTTAATGCCTGCGTAGCCCGGGCGGTTTTTATACAGTTTCTTTACAAATGCAAACTTGCCTGCCGTACGGGTATTGCTGGCGCGTACCGCGGAATTCATGGCCGAAAAACCTTCGAATTTTCTGGTTTTTCCGGCACCCACGGCGTTGCCCGCATGCTGTCTGTACAGTACAAGCTCCCTGTTAAGCGGAAGTACCTTGGCACTTCTTAAAGCCTCCCAGCCGATGGCCTCATCGTGAAGCATGTCCGGACAGGAAAGATTGGTTCTTTCAAGAAGCTCTTTCTTTACAGCCATACTCATGCCCGTAAAGATGTTGCGCCTAAGCATTTCCGTTACGAGTTTCTCGTTATCTATGTCGCCTGACGGGGAGAAATCAATGGATTCCCACAGCGTATGACCGGTTTTATTCAGTTTGTCGTCGGTAAGGGAAGCATCTGCAAAAACAAGGTCGCAGTCAGGGTTTTCTTCAAAAACCTCCATAACGCTTTCCACCTTTTCCGGCTGCCAGAAGTCGTCCTGGTCACAGAAAAAGATAACATCGCCGGTACAGGCGGATGTGGCATCCGTAAAGCCCCGTAAAACACCGCCGTTTTCGGCATGCTTAATTATGCAGTAGCTGATGCCGTCTTCCTTAAGTATGGCTGATGCAACTTCGGTAGTGTCATCCTTCGAAGCATCGTCGCAGATGATTATTTCATCCGGACGCCTTGTCTGGTTCAGAATACTCTCAAGCTGCTCGGCTATGTGAGCGGCACCGTTGTAGGCTGCCATTGCCACGCTTACTTTGTAATTTATGGTCTCTGAATTATCTTCTGTATGTTTCATAGTAATAAATAAAGGATTTTGACTCCTCTGTGTTGATCTTTATGTCTCCCAGCTTCATGCTGCCGTCTTCCTTGTGGAAGATGTTTACGGAAGGCATAAACACTGTTTTGACCCCGGCTGCGTGAGCTCTGTGGGCCAGCAGGAATTCCTCCTCGAAAAGGAACATATTGTCGTCGTAAAGCGGGAAGCCGATGGCATCTGCCGCATCACGTCCTATTATCACAAAGCTTCCGTGAGCCGCATGGATCTTGGCGCCGTCACGGTTACGGTTAAGCTTTACAAACAGTTCTCTTATAAACTTGTTTAAGGCAAATCCGGCATAGAGTACAAACTTGTTTTCGTGCTTGAAACCGTAGTACAAAAGCCTCTCCGCAAGCCTGCAGTCCTTCGCAAGTATGGGATTCTGCCTCTTGCCTGTTTTGGTTACTATGTAGGGAGCCACGATACAGTTTTTAAGTTTGTCCGGCAATGCCTCAAACTTTTCGATAACGATGTCCGGATTGCTCACTATCACATAGTCGAAATCATATTTTTCTACGGCATATGCAATACCGGCATTGTTTCCGTAACTGTAGCCCTTATTGGGTTCCTCGATGAAGTCGCATCCGCCGGCTTCGGCAATTTTGCGAATTCCCGCGGAGGATTCTTCGTCGTAGAAAGCATTGACTATTACGACTCTTGAATCCGGTACCTTTTCCTTAATGCTTTCAAGGCACTCGGCAAGATCGTCGGCATTACGGTAAACAAGTATTACAAATACGTACTTGGTTTTTATTTTAGTCATGTTTCGTACCATGCCCTTCAATTACTTGATGTGCAGCACCTTGATCACACACCAGTATCCGATGTGGAAAATGCTTCTGGGGATGCTTAAATGCTCAATGTCTCTGTAAAGTATCCAGTGATATTTAATTACCTTGAACTTGTTGGCACTGATGGAATTGCTTCTGATGCGGTACTTCATGAGTACGCCCTTCATGCCGTAAATGTATTTTTCTTTTTTGAGCATCTGAAGCCAGAGAGCATCGTCATTTCTCTTTCTGATGTTCGGAACTTCGAATTTGCCCATCTTCTTTACGGAATACATAACCGTGGAATTACCTACGGGGCAGTCCAGAAGAAGTCTGTTGTAACTTGTTCTCGGGATTGCCTTTATCACTTTTCCAAGAAGATTTCCGCTTTCGTCAATCTGCTCGTAGGATGTGCAGGTAAAGGCCACATCATGTTTTTTCATAAATCCCAGCTGCTTCTCCAGTTTTTCCGGATACCAGAGATCGTCGGAATCACAGAATGCCATGTACTCACCCTCGGCGATTTCCATGGCCTTGGTTCTTGCAACCGCAGCTCCGGAGTTTACTTCCAGACAGTGATACTTGATTCGGCTGTCTCCTGCCGCATATGCATCCACAACTTCCTTTGTGTTGTCGGTGGAGCAGTCGTCAACGATGATCATTTCCCAGTTTGTATAAGTCTGGGCCTGAATGCTTCTGATGGTTTCCGCAATATAGTCTCCGCAGTTATAGGTCGGAGTAATAACAGATATAAGTCCTTCTTTCATGTCTCGTACCTTCTCTACTTAAGGACAGCAAATACTGTCTTAACCATAGTCTTTAAATCATTTGCGTTACTGAATTTCTTTATGGATTCAAGGTTATATTCCATCTTTCCGGGAAGCACCTGATTAACATATACTTCGTCAACATCGTCGGCTGCGGAAAGAAGTCTGTCTTCGTCTTTGTACTTAATGGAGCACTCGCTGGTAACTCCCGCCGGAAGAAGAAGTGTTGCCATCATCTCGGGAGTGTAACGCTTAACATACTTTGTTACCTCAGGTCTTGTACCCACAAAGCTCATGTCTCCCAAAAGAATATTGATGAGCTGGGGAAGTTCGTCAAGCCTGCATCCGCGAAGTTTGGCACCGATTTTGGTGATGCGTGCATCGCCTCCGGTAGTAACCAGACTGCCCTTCTTGTCGGCATCTGCCACCATGGTGCGGAACTTGAAGATCCTGAATTTTCTTCCGTACTGAGTGATTCTTTCCTGTCTGTAAAAAACTCCGCCTTCGGAATCTTTAACGATCAGTATTGCAATGATCACCAGTACAGGGGCCAGTATTATGAGCATTATCAGAGCCATGATAAAATCGAAAGCCCTTTTTACTTTAAGGGCGCCCTGCTTTTTCATGAGCTCGTCATAGTACGGGCGAACCGCGTCGTTTTGCATGTATTTCGGAAGCTTGTCCCAGTCTTTAAGCATTTGATTCTCCAAACGCAACAAAGGCTACCGAACGAGCCGGTAGTCATTGCCGTCTTAAATATATTCTTTTACAATCCTTTCCCACTGCGCGATAACATAATCCACATCTTCGTCGGTAAGAAGTGTGTGCAGCGGAAGAGTGATAAGGTTGTGATAGTAATCGTAACTGTTAGGGAAATCCTTAATGTCCCATCCCAGGTTCCTGTAGGCTGTCATCATGGGCAGAGGCTTGTAATGAACATTGGTTGCCACACCGGCCTCACTCATTTTAACAATGATTTCGTTACGGGCTTCGGTGGTGATTCCCGGAATTCTTGTAAGATACAGATGACCGGATGATGCATAGTCACTGCCGTAATGGTTGATGTGTTCCACACCGATCCTGTCACAGGCTGCATCGTACCTGGCTATGATTTCCTTTCTTCTGGCAAGAAGTCCCGGATAGCGTTCGAACTGCTTGAGTCCGATGGCAGCCATAATGTC
>CACYBJ010000258.1 GCA_902772565.1 uncultured Lachnospiraceae bacterium
ACAGGTTGAAGGAGTATTACAAAGACGAGCACTTTGTAACCGTCCGTGATTTTAATGCAGATGCAAAATCCATCTATGCCAACGAACTGGCGGGAACCAATAAGCTGGATATTATTGTTTCCGGAAACGAAGAACACACTGCTGTAACGGCGCTGTTCGACAACCTCGGAAAGGGCGCATCGGGAGCCGCGGTTCAGAATATGAATATAGTTCTGGGAATCGATGAAGCCACAGGACTCGAATAAGAATGTAAGGGAAGCAGCAATGCTTCCCTTTTTTGTGCGATAAGCGAATGCCCTCGGCAGCAATGCTTTCCTTTTTTGTCGTATATGCTTAACAAAGAATGTAACTGTGCAGAATTTAGTTTCACTGGGGTTGCAGGGTTAAAATAATCTCTTTATTTATGTTATAATAAAACTACTTCATAAACTTTACAAAGAAGGTGTTAGTTATGACAGTAGCAGAAGCAAAAAGAATCAGAGACGAAATCATAAACAAAGAAAATGTAGACGAAGACGATTTCTTTATGTTCACGGAGGCCATGGAATTTCTTATAAATGAACTCCATGATCCCGACGATATGTTGTGGCTCGGGGGCTGGTACTATGAACGTAAGGACTTTAAACTTGCCAGAAAGTACTATGAAATGGCCGCTGAGTACAAAATGGATGATGATGCTGCGGCCAGGGCCAATCTATGCCTGGGATATATATTCTACTATGGTAGAACAGGCGAGCCGGATTACGAAAAAGCCTTCTTTCATTACAAAAAAGCGGCAGATGCCGGCAGTATAGTCGGGGCCTACAAACTGGCCGACATGTACAAGAACGGTTACTATGTCGAGAAGAACTACGACATGTATGTTAGTATCATTGAGCCTCTTTGGCCAAAGGTAATGCATCTGACCTACGTGTTTGATCCCTTTCCGGAAATTGCCACAAGGCTTGCAGGCATAAGGGCAAAACAGGGACGTACCGCGGAGGCGGTTTCTTTGTACGAGGATGCGAAAGAATTTCTTTCCGACAGGCTTCACTGTCAGAACGGCCATGGTTTCTTCGGGGACTACACCATTATGAAATTCCTTATTTGGAACCTTTATGAACTTAAGTCTGTGGACTATGACAATCTGGAGTTCTGGGATTTGTACGAGGTTCTTAAAAAGCCCTGCACGGTGACTTTTAAATACAGAAGAAAGCCTCACACCCTGGTTTGCGAAAATGACAGTGAGGGCCTCATGTATGAATTGGACGGAAAATGCTTCAGAACCCTTGATGATTTTATGATGAAGGGAAGTGTTTCCGGTGACGGATTTAACATTGCTGCACCGGGAATTTACCAGATAGAAGTGGAAATATGAAAGACGATTTACTCTACGACAAATATATCAGCCTGATTCTTGAGAGGGACGAGCTGGAAAAAGAAGCGGACCTTATCAAGAAGCGGTTCGTTATGGAACTGGGAGACCTTATTGAGAAGGACTTCTGGCTCAAGATTCAGTGCATAAAGATTAAAAAGATCCTTGGAGAAATAGTTGCCAGGATGAATGCCGAGGAGGACTTTGATCCCGAAGAAATAGTGGGAGAGGTTATTCTTTCTCTTACGGACTATTATGCGCAGCTGGAGGAGATTCGTTCTCTGAAGGAAGATGAAGGTACGATCACATCTGCCGAGGCAGTTAAAATCAAACGCATCTGGAGAAGAATCAGCAAAACCGTTCATCCGGATGTTTTGCCCGAAGTATTTGAGGATGAAAAAATCCGTGATCTTTGGGAAAAGGCCCATGCCGCCTACAAAGGTAATAACCTTAAGGCTCTTATCGAAGCCGAAATCCTTATCTACAACCGTCTGGACGAACTGGGCATTGATTCCGATGGCGAAAATGAAGTGGAAAATATTTCGGAAAAAATCGCCGACATTGAGCTGGAAATCGAAGATATTAAAACTTCGGAACCATACATTTTTAAGTTCGTTCTTGATGATCCGGCCAAGCTTTCGGAAAAGAAAGAAGAGTATATGCAGTCAATTAAGGAATCCGAAGATTACATCGAGGAGCTTAAAGGTCCCATGATCTTATTCGGCCTGGATCCGGATGCGGTCATGAATGATCTGGGTTTCACTGTATATGATGAATTCGAAGATGACGATATTGAAGATGACGATATGGTATAAATTATGAAAAACGAAATCACTCCCATAAACAAAACCGAACTGGTGGAATCCATAGGACTTCACGGCATTACTGACATGATAAAGCCGCTGGTCAAGGAAATAGAACTCTTTGAAACTCACGTGGCAGGCACTTCCTACACGGATCCGGGGCTGCTTTCCGCCCTTAAGACCGGCGACAAACTGATACTTCGCCGTGAAAAGGACAACAAGTTCGACGATCTGGCGGTCAAGTTCCTTAATTCCGATGAAGTAAAAATCGGTTATATTCCCGAAAAGGACAACGAGATATTTGCCCGGCTCATGGATGCGGGGAAGCTTTTATCCGCCAAAATAAAAAATATCAGTAATAAGGGCAGTTATGTAAAAATAGACGTAACAATTTTCCTTGTTGATTTTTAATTGTTTTTATATTGGAAATACTGTATTTATTTGATAGAATAATAATTGTAATTTTGATTTCAAAACCTTTACAAGGTTTATTATGAAAGGAGAATACTATGTTAACAATTGAAAAAAAGGCAGATGCAGGCGCACTTGAAATTGTACTGGGCGGAAGACTTGATACAACAACTGCACCTCAGCTTGAGGAAGTAGTAAAGAATGATCTTGAAGGCGTAAGCAACCTTGCATTTGATTTTGCAAGCCTTGAGTACATTTCATCTGCAGGTCTCCGTGTGCTTCTTGCTGCTCAGAAGGTTATGAATAAGCAGGGCGATATGGTTGTTAAGAACGTATCAGAAGAAGTTAATGAAATCTTCGAAGTTACAGGATTCTCAGATATTCTTACCATCGAATAAGCTTTTTCAACAGGGAGATAATAAATGAGCAAAACCGAAGTACTCCGCATCAGCAGCTCGGAAGACAAAACATCCGAGGTCGTTTCTCTTGCGGACAGTTTTATTGTGCAGGAAGGTTATTCCGGTAAGGAAGCTATCCACTTAAGACTTCTTGCAGAAGAAACAGTAGGCATGGTAAAAGCTCTCACAGGTTTCTATATTGCCGATTTCTGGATGGAGCAGGAGAACGGAA
>CACYBJ010000259.1 GCA_902772565.1 uncultured Lachnospiraceae bacterium
GGAACCGGGATATAAATTTGTATTCCTTGACCACGGAAAACTGTATGACCGCTATTATTCAAGTTACTACTTTGAGTTTGACGAACCAGGCTACTACATCCCGGGAACTCTTTCCGGCGCAAGTTTTTCAAATGCCAAAACAGAAGCAAAGGTAGGGAAGCCCGACAAGGTATTTACCGGTGAGATACAGGAGGAGGGCGATAAAACCAGATATTTCTGTGTGATGATATTCATGTCAAAGAATGATAACCTTGCCACGGACGATCTGTCTTTTAAACCCGAGGTAAGATACCGATTTGACAAATCCAAAACAACCAAACTCGAGGTTGAACCCTTTACGGTAAATACCAAAAAGGAGGACATGAATTTCGACAAACCAAGTGTCAAATCATATCCTTTCTGCATTGAAGGAGAATACTTTGTACAGGATGTTGAAATGATCGGAACCCACTACGGTTCTCCGGAAAATGACAAGACCAAGGATTTCTGTGCTTTAGAGTATTATTTTGTCAGACTTTCCTATGGTGACCTGAACTATGAAACCATAAAGGATCATTTTGAAATAGTAAGTTATGACAATAATAAAAACTTGATACCTTATGTACCTGTGGAAGGCTTTGAAAAATATATCGGTGTAAGCCAGAGCTTTGAAGACGGTATCAGGTATATGAGAGTTAACTTTGGACTTGCCTATAAGAAGGGACTTGACAATTCGATCGTTAACGCGATACCGAATGAGATCAAGAAAAATATGGTGCTTGTTTATAAATAGTAATAAAAAGCTTTATATTAAGCAGTGGCAATAAGGCTGCAGGGAATATTTCCTGCAGCCTTTTCGGATAAAGGAGACAAATATGCTTCAGGTAAAGGAAATCAGCAAAAAATAAATGGAATAAAAAAATATGTAACAAACGTGATTGTTGCAACGTATATGTATGTAGAAAGACAAAAGAAAGGAGGCGGTCTTGTGGAAGATGAAAGTCGTCTGGTAAATCTGATAAAAACTAAAAAAGACAGAAAAGCGGCGGACAGGCTGGTCGGTAAGTACTATGACGATGTTTATTCATATATCTACTGTCAGCTTGGAAATGTTGATGACGCAATGGATCTGACACATGAGACTTTTCTCTCTTTTCTGCAGAATATCGGTAAGTATGATCCGGAAAGGGCCGGCCTTAGGACCTGGTTACACAGTATCGCCACCAACAAGGTGATTGATTTCAGAAGGAAGAACAAAGCGGTAAATATTGACATTGAAGATGTTGAGCTTCCTGACGGGATGGATTATCTGAAGCAGATCGAAGACAAGGAAATGTTAAGTGAAATCGACGAGTTTGTAAGAAACACCGATGAAGAGAGTGAAAAAATCTTCAGGATGCGTCTTTACCGGAATCTGTCTTTTGCGGATATCGGAGCAGCACTGGGAATCAGTGAAGGAAATTCCAGGCTGAAGTATCACAGAATCCTTGAAAAGATCAGAAAGGAGTTTGGAAATGAGCGTTGAATATCCCGATAAAAAAAGAAAAAAAGAAGCGATAAACCGTATAATAGATGAGGCTTTCGGTAAGGAAGAGAAGAAAAGTTCCTTCTTTAAACCGGCATTCATAGGCTTTGCGGCCGCAATAGTGCTTTCGGTTATTGTGGGCACGAATTTTGACCATATAAAAGCCTTTGCCGAGAAAATAGGCAGGAAATTTACGGGAACACTGGATAAGAATGATAATGAGTATATCAGCTATGAGGACAAAGAACTCTCGGAATATGTTCAGAAGGACGTGTTTAAAGGCGGAAACGAGCACATGACCTTTGAAATCACGGAGATGCTGACGGACGGTGCCAATGGTTTTTTCATCATGAAATATACCGGTCTTGACGATACCGGCACAAAGTGGATAAAGGAGCATTCGCTGACACTGAAAGATACGGCGAATTATCCAAGCTACAACAAGGCTTACGAAAACACTGTAAATGAACAGATTTTTACGGTTTCTCCGTACATACCGGATAAAAATTATGAAGAACACGGAATAAACTGGAGTCTGGGTCATATTGAGCTGATACCGGAGTACTGTACGGACAATGAGTACTACTACAGTGTGAGCTACAGTTCATCAGGCATCGATTACGGAACGGATACTTTGGAAATTACATATTCTTTGTTTGATGAAAATGCCGGAAGCATAAAGGAAAAATGCACGGTACCTGTAGAAATATCTCTTCCTTTTACAGTTTACAGGCTTACGGGTGAGCAGAATGATAATTACAGTATTGATTA